>CALCDS010000122.1 GCA_937900065.1 uncultured Clostridiaceae bacterium
ACATATTTGATTTTACATATATTATTCATCTATGTCAATTGCACCTGTCTTAATGCAAGGGATTCTTTTCAATATATTTAACATGATGCCCTCAGTTCTCATATATTAATACAGTATTAATTTTATGGAAGGTGTTTTAATGTATTATCTGCCACGCTATTATCCTTGTCAGTTTTGCATGACAAGGCAGTTTGGAAACGAGTCATCTTATATAAGGGTGCTTCACGCAGCGCCTTTAACCGGCGGAATCGATGTGTACGAAAACGGCAACAATATTGCTAGAAACTTAAGATATAGAGGCTTTACTCCATATATAAAGCTGCCCCCTAAAAGATATAATATAAATGCATATCCAACAGGCACTTCTACAAATCCCTTATCAAGCAGAACAGTCGATATCAGTCCTGGAGGAATATACACTTTAGCTGCGATCGGTACGCCGCCAAATGTAGAACTCTATCCAATACCTGATGTAAGACCGCAGATGCAAAGCGGAATGGCAAATATAAGGTTCGTCAATCTATCCCCGGACACGCCTCCGGTCGATATTATGCTCCCGGATGGAAGGGTATTGTTCTCAAACACAGGATATAGGGGGATAACGAATTATATTCCGGCAGCACCGGGCAGATATACTCTGCAAGCTAAGGTTACAGGCACAAATAGAATAATACTTACAGTGCCGAACATCGTATTGCGGCAGGATAAGAATTACACATTCTATCTTGTGGGATTATCCCGCGGGGAACCTGGGCTTCAGTTGTTGATACCGCTTGACGGCAGCACATACCTTTGGTAGTAAATATGCAGCTTATATTTTAAACGGCATAAAAATATTATGCCGTTTATTTTATACTGTACTCAAACACATGTATCATCATTCTGTGCACCGTCGCTTATGGTTTTATTCTCATATATAGGTTTCGCACTATAAATATTTTTTGTTTTATATAAAATCAAACTCAATATGAACCTGAATATGAGGTCAAAGCACATGACCACCCATATTGAAACAATGCCGTATCTGAAAAATCTTGTAAATATCCACGATAACGGCAGCCTTACTCCCCACAACCCGGCCATGGCTACAATCATGGGTGCTCTTGTAAACCCAGCGCCTCTTAGCGCTCCACTCAGCACTCCTGATATATTCTGCGGAAGCTGTACAAGCCCCATCAATATCAAATAGGGCACACCGACTTTTATTACTTCTTTGTCATATGTCATAAGGCCTAATATTTTATCAGGTAAAAACACCAGCATGCTTGCCATGGCGATCGTAAGCAATATAGAATCGCGTATCAGCTCCTTCATATACTCTTTGGCTGTTTCCATTTTATCGGCTCCCAAACACTGTCCTATAAATGTCGTAGCTGCAATGCCAAAACCTGTGGCAGGCATGTATGAAATAGATTCGGCCTGTAGCGCCAGCTGATATGCCGCAAATGCCGTATTGCCATATGACAATATTATTCTTGTCAATATCACTGCGGCAATCTGCCAGGATAAAGACTCCATTGAAGATGGAAGCCCTACTTTATATATATCGGCTACCTGCTTTTTATCAATATTCAATAAAATATTCCCTTTTATATGTCCAATTGCTCCATATTTATTGAAAAGTATGTAAAGCCCTATCAAAGCACTAACGATTTGAGCAACCACCATGGCCAATGCCGCTCCCTTTAAACCCATAGGGCTGATTCCAAACATTCCAAAAATCAATACCCTGCCTATGCCGATGTTTATAAGATTCATGATAAGCGCTATCTTCATAGGTGTCTTAGCATTTCCCATTCCCTGAAGCACTCCTGCAACAATCAGCATCACCACCATAAAGGGGAGCCCCCATGATACTATCCTTATGTATTCAAATGCCGCAGCTGCAAGATCGTCGGTCGGATTGAATATCGATAATAGCTCGCGGCCTCTCCAGAATACCATCTGTTGAAAAATCACAGTAAGTATTATTGACGATAAAAGGGTCTGGTGCGCTATTTTTTTGATCTTGTTAAAATCTCCTGCACCATATGATTGCGCTATAAATACGGATCCGCCAGTTGCAATCCCCTTAAACAAAGCCCATATGATTTGCGTTATCCTTGTGCTTATGCCCAGCGCTCCTACAGCAACCGTGCTTATTCTTCCTATCATAGACATAGAAATAAATCCTGCCGTCATTTGAAGCACATTCTCCGCAGTTATAGGCAGTATCATAGAATATATTTTTTTGCTTATACCATCTTCGCGCATAAGTCTCCCCCTAATATATCGTTTGCCACCTTAAATCAAACCATATTAAATAAAGCATCTGTCATTTGTTTAGATTGAGCAAAAATATTTTATAAATAGGCAATAAATTACCGGCAAAAGCATTTGCCGGTGCCTCATATACAGGATATCATAAATAATACTTTTCATGCAATCCTACCCAAAAGGG
>CALCDS010000123.1 GCA_937900065.1 uncultured Clostridiaceae bacterium
GCAAGCAAATCTGTAAGCCGAGTTTTGTCGTGAATGGTCATCTATCTAGGGCGACTGTTACCAGTTACCTCAAGCGACCTTACCCGGGAGCGGGACGGGCAGCCCCTTCATGCTCCTCTATTTGGTCTTGCTCCAGATGGGGTTTACATAGCCGGTTAGTCGCCTAACCGCTGGTGAGCTCTTGCCTCGCCTTTCCATCCTTGCTTCAATATGAAAATCATATCGTTCAGCGGTATATCTCTGTTGCACTATCCTTGGAGTCGCCTCCACCGGGTATTACCCGGCACCCTGCCCTATGGAGCTCGGACTTTCCTCTCCCCCGGCCGTAAGCCGGGGCAGCGACCATTTAATTTGCTTACCATATATTATTTTATATCCATAACATTGGAATACTATAATACCATAAATCCATCGAAACAGCAAAGGTAAATAATTCAATATATCCCATATATATCATTTGTAGATTCTATGAGCCGATTCATGAACGCTTTCAGGGGGTACCCGTACTCATTTATTGTATAAAATACGATTACAATACTGGCACCTGCAAACTTTATTATCGCTTTTAAGCTCGCTTAAAGCCAAAGCATTCAAATGCACTCCACATTCGGTACATATGCCGTTTATTACGGCTGAAACGGGATTTGCTTTATTTGATGCAATATCATTATATTGTTTTATAAGATCAGGGTCAATCTCTTTTATTATGCTCTCCCTATTCCTGTTTAATTCATTGAGCGATTTTTTGCTTTTCTTCGAATCATCCATATATTTTTCTTTCAGGGTCTGGACTTCATCTTTGTAAACGGCCAGCTTCTTTTTCTTCGTCTCCATGCTTTCCTTTAATGATTCGCATTTCTCCATATTCTTTAATATTTCATCCTCTATGGAGTCTGCCTTTTGCTTGAAAGATTCAATCTCCTTTTGGACATTGTCTATTGCTTTGATGTTCATGCCATTCTTGTAAAGTTTAAGATCATCGTCTTTTATCTTCTGCTCATAATATTTCAAATCAATGTCCAGTTTAGCAACCTTTTTTTTTGCAAGTTCAAATTCTTCAAGTTCAATATTTAAGTCTTTATTTATGCCAACGCAGATTTTCTTTATTTCATTTAGACGTCCGCGCATTTCCCTGTTCTTTGTATTCATTCTTGATGCATTCATTTCCCGGTCAATTTCTTGAAGTTTCCATAAGAGTTCAAGCTGAAGCACGATAACACCCTCCTTTATTTTATGGTGGAACTAAAAAAATGTTCCTGAATAATAAAACAGACTATTGATTTAAATGCCCTTTAAAAAATATATGGATTGTCTAAAAATAAACAGTGGAAACAATCCATGAAATTCGTTAATTCTACAATACAGCAATTTACGATTATAGAGTTAACGAATTATAATGGCGGTTTGCCTTTATAATTTGCTTTGCCGCATAATAAATAAAGTATAGATAAATATCTATACTTTATTTATTGGATCTTTATTGTTTTGTGACAGAGCGATATCAATTTGGCCCAAGCCTCTTGATTTTAACTCGTCTTTTATATAGCTTGCTAACTCTTTCATATAAACATGCTCTGTCCCAAAGTGACCGCCATCTATTATGCAAATTCCCATGTCCCTGGCATCACAAGCATCATGATATCTTATGTCTCCTGTTATAAAAACATCGCACCCGTCTCTATAAGCCAATGGAATAAACTCAGCGCCATCGCCGCTGCACAATCCTACCCTTTTTATGATCCTGTCAGGGTTTCCCACAACATTCACGGAATCTATGTTTAGCATATCTTTAACACGCAAGCATAATTTTGAGAGCGTTATTGGCGGATTAAGGCAGCCTGCCCTTACAAATCCATACTTGACTCCGGAATTTTTAAGCGGATAGACATCATATGCAGGCTCTTCATATGGATGAGCCTTAAGCATGGATTGTATTATGGATTGCAGCATGCTTTCCCTTGCAATTGTCTCCACCCTTACCTCTTTTACATGCTCTATCTTTCCCATCTCGCCTATAAAAGGATGGGTCCCTTCAAGGGGTTTAAATGTGCCCTCTCCTTTTGCATTGAATGTGCAGCAGCTATACTTGCCTATGTGTCCCGCATCGGCTAATGCAAGGGCCTCCTGCACCTTCTTTTCATATCCTTCAGGCACATATACGGCAATTTTTACAAGCTTATCTTCATACGAATCATCCAAAATCGATATATCATTGAGCCCAAGCTTATGCGCCAGATAATCGTTTATTCCATTTTTACACGAATCGAGGTTGGTATGAGCCGCATAAACGTTTATACCTGAGGAAACTATCCTCAATATGAGCCTTTCTTTAAAATTGGAAGCTTTCAAGCTTTTAAAAGGATGAAAAATCAAAGGATGGTGAGTGACTATCAGATTGCATCTTTTTTGAACAGCTTCATCTATCACCTTATCATCTATATCCAGGGACACAAGTATCGAATCTATCGATGAATTTTCATCGCCAATCAATAGCCCGGGATTGTCAAAATCAGCTGCAAGATAAGAAGGAGCCCTTTTTTCGATGATATCCATTATATCCTTTAATATCACAGCCATCGCCTTACCTCCTCATACTTCTTTAATTTATCGCTGCATTCTTTAAGCCTCAATATACTATTTTCGGAATCGCAGCCTTCAAGCTTTAAAATAATACCTTTTATCTGATTCATGCTGTACTCTATATAATCCATAAGCAGCGGATCTTTCTTTTCTATAAGCTTTTTGCCTATTTCAAAATATATGTCATCATCTATTTTATCACAGCCATGCTCCACAGATAGTATCTGATATATCTTGGCTCCTTCTTTGGCAAGACTCTCGTCGTAAATAGTATAGCCATTATAGTAAAGATATTTTCGTACAACAGAAGCAAACTGCATTGGCTGTATTACGAAATAATCGATTTGGTTTGCCTTGTCTCTTCCTTTTTCAAGTATGCTGCAGATAAGATGCCCGCCCATTCCGGCAAGTATTGCACAATCGACTTCATCTTCGGCTATAGGGGATAGGCCGTACCCTTGCTTTATCAATATGCTTTCTGCGAATCCACACAATCGCACATTCTTTCTTGCTCTCTCTATAGGGCCCTTCCTTACATCAGTTGCAACCACCTTTTTGCATATGCCATTCTCAACCAAGTATATTGGTATATAGGCGTGGTCGGTTCCTATATCTGCCGGAAACGAGCCTCTTTTTATCTTGCTGGCAGTAAGCTGCAGCCTTTCAGTTAATTTCATATCATTCATCAATTTCCTTTTATAATTCGTCCACTGTTAAATTA
>CALCDS010000124.1 GCA_937900065.1 uncultured Clostridiaceae bacterium
CTGTTTTGCTCCGTCCCCGCAAGCTCTCGCTCTTCAATGAGATCAAACGCTGAAGTATTATAAAGATGCATAACAGTGCCGCCACGGCGACTTTTGTCCACCACGAGCTGAGGTTGCCCTGAAATACGATTATCGTTTGTATTACTCCTTGTATCAGAACTCCAAACATAGTTCCTATTACATTGCCGACACCGCCTGTAAGGAGTGTGCCTCCTATGACTGCTGATGCTATTGCATCCATTTCCATGCCTATATTCTGAAGCCCATATCCTGAAAGCGTATAAAAACTGAAGACGACCCCTCCAAGTGCACCGCAAAAACCGCTGAAAGCATAAACACTGGTTTTGATTTTAGCAACCGGCAGCCCCATCAATTCTGCTGATTGCTCATTTCCTCCGACAGCATATACCCAGCGTCCGAACTTTGTATAGCTCCCTATGAACGCTGCTAATAACACTACAATGAGTGCAATAACCACACTGACCGAAATATATAATTTAGGTGCAAAGCGTATCTGATAGTTGGCTATTGCAGAATAGACCGGATTTGAGATGCTTATTGAATCTATGCTTATCACATAGCATATGCCTCTGTAGAGAAATTGCCCTGCAAGGGTTGCGATGAACGGCTGGACATTAAAATAATGGATCATACAGCCCATGAGGTAACCTCCAAAGGTCCCGATTGCCAATACTATGAGTATTACTATATATGGATTATATCCCTGTTTTAGAAGGTATGCTGAAAGCATGCATACAAACGCCACCAGTGAACCTAAAGAAATATCGATTCCGCCGCTTATTATAACATATGTGACGCCTGTGGCAACGATTATAAGATAAGCATTATCTATAAAAAGGTTTGCAAAAACCTGCGGGGAAGCAAACCCTTTATATCTGATGGAACCTGCCAAAAAGATAAGTATGAAAAGAGCTACAGTGATTATTATGTTAAAATATTTTTTCAAAAAGCCCTTCATGCCGAATGCACCTTCTTTCCTTCTCTCCATGCCATAAGCTTTTGACGAAAGGATTGTGACTGAAAGAGGCATAATATCACAATCACAAATGCCTTTACAAGGAGTATGGTCTCAGGAGGCACTCCGAATGCATAAACAGTTGTAGTAAGGCATTGTATAACAAATGCTCCCAATACGCTTGAGGTTATTGAAAATCTTCCTCCGGCAAGCGAATTGCCTCCTATTGCCACTGAAAGTATTGCATCCATTTCTATGAATAAACCCGCATTATTGCAGTCGGCTCCCTTTATGTTGGAGGATATCAGTATGCCTGAAAGTGCTGCCATAAAGCCGCTTATCGTATAAACCACAAGCTTTATCCTGTCTGTGTTTACTCCTGAAAGCCGGCTTGAGCGTGAATTTATGCCGAGTGACTCAAGAAACAGCCCGAAAGCAGTCTTTCTTACAAGCATCAGCATGCCGACAAGAATTATTGCGACAATAAATATTGCAAAAGGCAATCCTAAAAAGTACCCTGCACCGAGAAAATAATACTGCTTCATCATTGGCGCGGAATTTATGGTAACGATCTTTCCCTTGGTAATGAGCTGGGCAACGCCGCGGCCTGCGGTCATCAAAATCAAAGTAGCTACTATAGGTTGTATCTTCACTTTTGATACCAGAAAGCCGTTCCACAGGCCGCACAGTACTCCTGCCAGCAGTCCGAATATCAAAGCAGCCGCGAGGCTCCCGTCGAAAAAGCCAAGCCTTTTATCGATTATGCTGCATGCCAGTGCGCCTGAAATAGCTACGACAGAGCCTACTGAAATATCTATCCCGCCGGTTGCTATGACAAGAGTCATCCCGATTGAGAGCAAGGCAAGAGGCGATACATTCTTTATTATATCGATCAGGTTACCGAAAAGGTGTCCGTCGACAATGCTTATTGCAAAAAAGTTTTTAGTGAAGAATGCATTGAAAATAAGCAGTACTACAAATGCTACAGTTGGCCAAAAAGCTTTATACTTTGTGAGATTTTTCATTGTGCCCCACCTCCTGCGATCATATCCATTATGGCTTTTTCATTTATCTGCTCTCCTGAAAGCTCGCCGAGTTTCTGTTTTTCACTGTAAACAGCCATACGGCCGCAGCACCGAAGCATTTCATCCATTTCAGACGAAATAAACACAATAGCCATTCCATTGGATGCCAGTTCAAGCACAAGCTTTTGTATTTCAGCCTTTGTGCCCACATCGATCCCCTTAGTCGGCTCGTCAAGTATAAGAAGATCGGGTTCAGTGGCGAGCCAGCGTGCAAGTATGGCTTTTTGCTGGTTTCCGCCGCTTAAATTTTTAATAAGCTGCTCGCTGTCAGGTGTTTTTATATCCAAAAGCTTTATATATTTATCAGCAATCTCTTTTTGAGTTTTCTTATCTATAAACTTAAAAAGGCCCTTTTTAGTTTGCAGTGCAAGCACTATATTTTCCTTTATGCTCAAATCTGGAAGTATGCCGTCAACCTTTCTATCTTCAGGGCAGTAGCCGATCCCGACTTTTATCGCATCGATTGGATTTTTAAAATGGCGCTCCTCGTCTTTTACAAAAATTTTTCCGCCCTCTGATTTATCCGCTCCAAAAATCACTCTCGCCGTTTCCGTACGTCCTGAGCCCAGCAGACCTGCCAGTCCGAACACCTCATTTTTATTTATTTCAAGGCTGAAAGGCTTTACGCTGCTGCTTGCTATATTATCGGCAGTTAAGAAGGTTTCGCCTTTGCATGTTAAGCCTTCCGTTTTTACGGCCTTTTCAAGCATTTCATAGTCCTTGCCTATCATCTTCCCAATCAGATCCAGTTTAGACAGTTTATCTGCCTCAAAATCACCTACAAACATACCGTTTCGCAATACCGTGATTTTATCGGACACCTCATATACTTGATCCAAAAAATGAGTTATGAATATGATTCCCATTTTATCATTGCGAAGTTTTCTCATGACTTCAAAGAGCTTTTGGCATTCAGCTTTATCAAGACTGGATGTTGGTTCATCAAGTATCAATACCTTGGCTGAAATGTCCAATGCTCTTGCAATAGCCACCATCTGTTTTATTGCAACTGAGTAATTGTCCAAAGTCTGCGTAACATCTATATTTAAATTCAAGCTCTCAAGAAGTTTCCTTGAACGGGAATTGATTTCTTCCCAGTCTATGCGTCCTCTTTTCATAGGTTCCCTGCCTATGAAAATATTCTCGGCTACCGTTAAATTATCACAGAGGTTTGCTTCCTGGTAAACCGTGCTTATGCCTAGCTCTTGAGCATGTTTTGGACTTTGAGTGCGGATTGGGATACCATTCAATTCGATTGTACCCGAATCAGCCTGATAAACCCCGGTAAGCACCTTTATAAGCGTCGATTTTCCCGCACCGTTCTCTCCCAGGAGTGCATGTATTTCTCCAGTCCGCAGTGTAAAATTTACATCTTTAAGCGCAACAACACCCGGAAAGCTCTTATTTATACCACTCATCTTCAAAAGAGGCTTATTCATGGCTATCCCCCTTCTATGCAGAAAAAATATTTAAATTACTACCCGCCTTGATGTTCCATCAAGGCGGGTAGTACAGTTTTTATATAAAGTAAATATTAAAGGTATCAGTATTTTCTATTAGGAAGATCATCCTTTGCAGTTTCGGCACGGTAAACGCTTTCCTCGGACTTTATCCATTTTTCAGTTGTCTTGCCGTCTTTTAAATCCTGGCAAGCTTTGAAGAATTGAGGCCCTAAAAGAGGATTGCATTCAACGGTAACATTAGCTTCTCCTGCAGCCATAGCTTCGAATAGTCCCTTTACGCCGTCGACTGAAACCGTCTTTATATCCACTCCAGGTTTTAATCCGGCATCTTTAATGGCTTCGATTGCTCCGAGCACCATATCATCATTATGTCCATAAACACCATTTATCTGTCCCGGATATGCCTTAAGGAAGGCTTCCATGACTTCCTTGCCCTTTGCACGAGTGAAGTCACCTGTCTGGCTTGCTATTATCTTCATATCCGGATATTTTGCAGCGAGCTGGTCTTTAAAGCCCTTCATGCGGTCTGTTGCTGCGGAAGCGCCGACTGTGCCTTGAAGCTCAACAATGTTTCCTTTGTTATTAAGAAGCTTGGCCATTTCATCGGCAGCATTATTGCCCTCGAGTATGAAATCAGAGCCTATGAATGAAGCATATAAATCTTCAGGAACCGCTGCACGGCGGTCAACCAATATTATCGGTATGCCCGCATCTTTTGCTTCTTTGAATACGGTTTCCCAACCTGTTTCTACAACCGGTGCAACGCCGATGACGTCGACACCTTGCTGTATGAATGTTCTGATGGCCTTTATCTGATTTTCCTGTTTCTGCTGTGCATCTGAAAATTTAAGGTCGACTCCAAGTTTTTCAGCCTCTTGAAGAATCGAAAATGTTTCAGCATCACGCCATCCGCTCTCCTGCCCTATCTGTGCAAAGCCAATTACCAGTTTCTCATTCTTTGGCTTTTCAGTCGATTCTTCAGTCTTTTTAGTATCGCCCTGTTGATTGCCGGTAGATTGACTCCCACATCCCGTAATCCCAAGAACCATCGTGAGCACCACGATCAAAGCAAAAAATTTCTTTGCCACTCAAAATCCCCCCTTTATTTATTTAGCCATGCTAAATTTTCGCGTCCATTTAGCACAACTATCTATTTACATTTTACTTTTTAGAATGTTTTTGGTATATTCACAAAATTATGATAATTTATCTTCTTAAATCTTATTAAAGACAGCCACTTGAAAATTATTGTATTTTTTTACCATGTCCAACGTAAAAAATCATACTTTTATATATTTACATGCTTATGATTTAGAATCAGTCTGTAAATATTTCAAAAAAATATATAAAAAAACAGGAGCTTTTTAAAAAACTCCTGCAAAATTTAAAATCGTATAAATAATTACGATATATTTTTTACTCTTTTTTAATTTGGTTTCTATATTCCCTCGGAGTGAGCCCTGTATGCTTTTTAAACAAATAGTTAAAATAATGGGATTCGTTATAGCCTACGGCATATGCTATTTCAGGACTCTTATAAGACGGATCTGAAAGATACTCCTTTGCTTTTTCTATCCTGACTTTAGTAAGATATTCTATAAATGTTTCGCCCATTTCCTGGGAAAAAACAGTGCTGAAGTGATTCGGGCTGAGGTTTACTTCATTTGCAACTGTAATCAATGATATCGATGAGTCGCCATAATTGTCTTCAATAAATCTGCGCGCCTTATTTATTACAGTGCCGTATTTGAGATTCTGGCTATCATCCCTTATTCCTATCACCTTTTTCAATATGGCTTTCGTAAAATTTTCAAACTGCTCTTGTGAACTTGCAATTTCAAAAATATTTTTAAGTGAATCTACCTGTTCCAGTATGGAAGTACAATCCCCTCCGATTTCAGTTATCAGCCTGACACATGACATTACAAAATCCATTAGAATATAACATCCTATAAATGTGTTTTGTCCATCAGTGCTAATAATCTTTCTCTCAAGCTTTTCCACAAATGAGTCGACGTCTTTGCTCCTTAAGTATCTTATGGATTCTCGGATTGAATTATCCGCTTCTTTCAAAAAACTATAGCCTATCTCTTTATCCTCTATGTCTCCAATACTGATTATCTGGCCGTGATGAAGTTGTCCCATATATTTATGGACATTGTGGGCATCGCTATAGGATTTTGCTATCTCCCCTATCCTCTCAACCGGCGAGCCGATTCCAATTGACAGATGTATGTCAATATTGCGCTCAAGTTCATATTTTAATGTTTGAGCTATCCCATATGAAGTTTCGGTCAAATCGGATGAATTATCTCCCTTGATCAATATTACCAACCTGTCATAGCCTCTGAAAAACCAAATAATATCCTGCCTGTCCTTAAGCAGTTTCTCCACATAGTTTTGAGCACTGCAAATTTTTTTGCTGAACTGATCACTGATGTCTATCTCTACATCAAGCATGATATAGCTGTGGGCAATGATGTCTATACCCTCGGAGCATGCGATTTCAATTGCTTCAGATGTGCCTATCTCTCCTAAAACAAGTTCCTCAAAAAAACGATTGCGTTTAAACTCTTCTATTGATTTTAACTCGATTTGAAGCCGTCTGTTATTTAATTGTTTTTGCTTTTCTTCCTCTATGACCTTTGTAACCTTGTCCAATGCCGAAAGAATTTGAGATGAATTTATAGGCTTTAGCAAGTATTCATCAACACCTATGGATATAGCTTCCTTGGCATATGCAAATTCATCATGGCCGCTTAAAATTATTATCCTTACATATGGCATAGTATGGCGTACCACCCTGGAGAGCTCAAGGCCTCCCATAAACGGCATCCTTATATCGGTTATAATGATATCTGGACGCAGCTCGCTTATCATGGAAAGAGCCATCTCCCCGTCCGCGGCCTCTCCGCAAAGCCTGTACTTGGTCTGCTCCCAATCTATCTTGTTGCGTATGCCCTCCCTGACTATCTGTTCATCCTCAACTACAAATACCTTGTACATTTTGCAGCTCCTTTTTAATAGGCAAACTAAACTTGACCTTTGTACCTATCCCTATCTTGCTTTCAATCACAAGTCCATTTTCGATATTGTAAAAAAGCTTCAAACGCCTGTCCACATTATAAAGCCCAAACGCGACTCCTTCATCATTCTCATCGCTTGCAAGAGCCTTGTCTATTTCCTGGAGCTTTTCAGGAGTGATGCCAACGCCATTGTCTTCTACTGTAAATGTCATGAAATCCCCTTCCTTAAAGCCGTGCACAATAATCTTTCCGCCACGGTTGCGCCGGTATTTAAGGCCATGGTACAATGAATTTTCAACGAGCGGCTGAAGTGTCAGCTTTAGAAACGGGACATCATAGAGGTTGTTGTCCACATCTATTTCATAATCCATCATTTCACTATATCGTGTTTTTTGAATGGTAAGATAGCTTTTGACATGTTCAACCTCTTTTGCAACAGTGATCCAGTCCATTCCATCACTTAATGAAATGCGAAAGAAGTTTGTAAAAGCCATCGTGATATCTATTACATCCTGTGTGCGTTCTTCCTCTGCCAGCCATACGATAGTATCAAAAGTATTATACAAAAAATGAGGATTTATTTGTGCCTGAAGGGCTTTCATTTCAGACTTTTGAAGCTTGATCTGCTCCTCTACATTCTCTTCGATGAGCCCGCTTATTTTTCCTGCCATTATATTGAGGCTGCTTGTAAGCTGCCTCATCTCGTTGATATCGGTTTTGGGAGCTCTTACGGTCAAATCACCCTCGGCAATTTTTTCAGCTACATTCTTTAAATTCAAAAGCGAATTCCCTATTTCAAAGCCGACTGAATTTACGGTTAAAATAGCCAAAAATACTGCTGCTGCAAATATAAAGACATCGGCAAACATTATTATCTTGCTCGTCTTGATTATTGAGCTGTTAACTTCGGCAATATTTTGTATCTCGGCATATATGAACTGCTGCAATACATCACACACAAGCTGTGAAACCCCTCTTATCTCCTCCATGAGCTTTTCATTTTCTACTACTGGTGATTCTGCTTCAATCTGCAATCTTAGTTTATCCACATAGCCTTCAAGGGTCGACATGGCTCTTTTTGCGACTTCAATGAGTTGTCCATTTTTAGGCGAGTCGGCATTCCTTTCTAATACATCAAATCCAGTATATATTTTTTCTATTATTTCATATTGCGTCCCGTCTTTGAAATCCTTTTTTCCTGAAACTACGGCCCAGATTTCATTGTTTATATCATTCTTTACGATCTGGTTGAGGCTGTTTGCATATTCCACATTTATTATCAACCTATTATAGCGGTTTATGATCATAGTAGATATTATTATGCTGAGGAGTGATGGTATCAGTATGAGGACTAATATCATTATGTAAGATTTTTTAAGCATGGTTCTTATGCTGTTTGAGTTAAATGGATGAAGTAAAACCCTTCGCAGTATATTATTCATAGGCCCTCCTCCATTCAATAGATTACGGCTTAATATCCCCTGGGAGGTAAATCAGTCAAATCATCCCACTCCGTAAAAACTTTCTCTTCGCTGTAAATATTTTTGGGCACACTTTCACCCCGTACAAGCTTTTTAGCAGTATCAACTATAGTTGGGCCAAGCATCGGATTGCATTCTATCACGCAATTTATCTTTCCGATCTTCAGCAAATCGATCGCGGCCTGTTCGCCGTCAATGCTTATTATAACAATGTCTTTCCCGGGCCTTATTCCTGCGTTTTCGATCGCATCAATGGCTCCAAGCGTCATGGCATCATTATGCGAATAAAGCACATCGATATTCCTATATTTCTTGAGCATATTGTTCATAACTTCCTTTCCCTTGGAGCGCATGAAATCTCCGCTTTGGGAGGTAATGATCTTAAACTTTGAATCATCCGACAGTTCCTTATAAAATCCTTCGCTTCTTCCCAGCGCGGGTGACGCTCCCACTGTGCCGGAAAGTTCAACAATATTTATTGTTCTATCTTCATCGGCAAACTTCTTTTTTAAAAACCGGGCTGCCCTTTTTCCCTCCTCCTGAAAATTGGATCCAATATAGCATGCATAAAGTCCAGCATCGTCGGTCCTTATGTATCGGTCAGTCAAAAATACAGGAATACCCGCCTGCTTTGCTTCGGTTAAAACATTGTCCCAGCCATTTTCCACAATAGGTGCAAAAGCTATGACATCCACACGATATGCGATCAATGACCGTATAGCTTTAATCTGATTTTCCTGCTTCTGTTCTGCATTGGAAAACATCAGTTGTATATTTCCATCAGAAGCAGCCTTTTGTATTGATATAGTGTTTCCGCTCCTCCATCCGCTTTCATCTCCAAGTTGAGCAAAACCAAGCACCAATGCTTTCTTCTTTAAAACCTGCGGCTGTGCAAATTCATCCTGACAGGCTGAAAACAATGATAAAAATATTGTCATCAGCACGATACTATGCACAATGCGCTTGAGTTTACACATTGGACTCACCACCTATCAATTACCAATACTTTCAATTTTATTTAACCACATAAAGCAGATATAGTAAAGTGATATTGCCGCACAAATAAATTGCGGCTGTGCTTTTTAAGCACAGCCGCTTATATTGATGAGCAGTAAAAGTTTATTTATATATCATGCATCAGCATCAGTCAAATTCCCATGCATCCGGTACGTTTTTCTTCTGTTGACTCTCCCATTATCCTGCGGTATCAGGCAAACATCTTCATTATTGAATAGTTTTTCAAGTCCTTCATTTTCATTTTTACCGTATTTGCTGCATATGCCGCAATGGGTGCATTCATGGCCTTTATCCTTTGGTTCAGTATATGAGCAGATGACGCCTTCAAAGTTTCTAAGTATTACCTTATCAGGCGACTGCGATATAAGGTACTGCGGACTGACAGGTATCTTTCCGCCGCCTCCAGGAGCGTCTATCACATATGTTGGAACTGCAAAACCTGAAGTATGTCCCCTTAACATTTCGATCATCTCGATTCCAGCAGAAACCGAGGTCCTGAAATGTTCGATTCCCTGCACGAGGTCACATTGGTACAGATAATACGGCCTTACTCTGATCTTCACTAAATCCTGTACGAGCTTTTTCATTATATATGGACAATCATTTATATTTTTAAGCAATACAGACTGATTCCCAAGCGGAATGCCCGAGTCGACCAACATCTCACATGCTGCCTTAGATTCTTCAGTTATTTCTTTAGGATGGTTGAATTGTGTATTTATCCATATCGGATGATACTTTTTCAGCATATTGCATAATTCAGGTGTTATTCTCTGGGGCATAACAACCGGAGTCCTCGTGCCTATCCTTATCACTTCAACATGTTTGATAGCCCTTATTGCCTGGATTATGGATTCAAGATAAGAATCGGATATGCACAATGCATCTCCTCCTGAAAGCAGTACATCCCTTACTTCATCATGGCTGCTTATATAATCGATTGCCCGCTTTATATTTTTGGGAGGCATGGACCTATCCTCCTGTCCTGCAAAACGCCTTCTGGTACAGTGTCTGCAATACATGGAACATTGATTGGTAACCAAAAGCAGCACCCTGTCAGGATATCTGTGAGTCAGCCCGGGTACGGGAGAATCTACGGTTTCATACAATGGATCGCTGCTTTCCGACTTTGAAATCATCAATTCATTTATGGTAGGGACTGCCTGCCGCCTTATGGGGCAATTATAATCGTCCTTATCCATCAATGTTGCAAAATAAGGTGTTATTGCCATTCTCAATTTTTTTAAGCTCGTCATTACACCTTTCTTTTCGTCTTCCGTAAGGTTTATGACTTGCTCAAGCTCTTCAAGCGTGGTTATTCTGTTGGTTGCTTGCCAGTTCCAATCATTCCACTGTTCTTTGGTTACATTTCTCCATAAAGGAATATCATGGTAATCTCTTCCCATTTAAATCACTCCCTATATTATCGTTCCGATTCAATGTGTTATGATATCATCCATTTTATTCTAAAAATGTATGCGTTAATGATTTTGAAATCAAATTGTAACTTTTGGAAATATACAGCATTATCCTTTGGAAATAATAAATTTTATACGATTTGAATAGATTTTGTTTAAAAATATTGATTTGGAGCGTCCACGCCTATTTAAGCCGAACTGCTCAAAAAATCAAATACTATGCTCTATATATAAAAAACGCTGCGGAGAATGGGAAGCAGCGTTTTTTCATATACCAAACT
>CALCDS010000125.1 GCA_937900065.1 uncultured Clostridiaceae bacterium
CTCTATGACAAGAAATATATAGTAAAAAATATAGGCGATATCAATTTCCACGGATTCGATATTTACAGGTATGTTAATGGAAATGTGCTTAAGAGAAACAAGATAAGCGATGAAGAGAAGCAGGATATTAAAAAATGGTATGATGATAAGAACAGTGTTTCGAGCCAGAAATATTACGGCTCAATGGAAGGTAAAAACCTTATCGTCGTACAGCTCGAATCATTCCAGGGATTCGTATTGAACAGGAGCGTAAACGGGCAGGAGATAACCCCGAACCTGAACAAACTGTCAAAGGAGAGCCTTGTGTTTGACAACTATTACTATGAGACGGCCTGGGGAGGCACATCTGATGCAGAATTTTTATCTAATGTCTCACTGCTGCCGTACAGGGACGGCTCCGTGTATTATCAATATGCAGGAAACACATATGATTCTCTGATAAGCAGCCTTAAATCCAAGGGCTATTTTACTGCTGTAATGCATGCCAACCGTCCGGGTTTCTGGAACCGTGTCCAGATGTACAAGAGCCTTGGATTTGATAAATTTGAAAGCCAGGATAATTTCAAGCAGGATGAGAAGCTCGGCATGGGGCTTAGCGATGAATCATTCTTCAAGCAAGGCGTTCAAAAGATGAAAAACTATGATAAGCCTTTCTATTCATTCCTTATAAGCCTGACAAGCCATTTCCCGTTCAAGGATGGAAGCGGAAAGATTGAGGGCATGCTTGATGTAGGACCGTATGAAGGCGAACTGATAGGCGATTATATGAAAGCCGCAAGATATACCGATTATGCGATAGGAGAGTTTATAAAAGCTCTTAAAGCTGAAGGCCTTTGGGATAATTCAGTCGTGGTGTTTTACGGGGACCATGCCTCGATACCGTATGAACACAGGGATCAGCTTGCAAAGCTTTTATATGATAAGAATGATTTGACTCCGCTTGAGTGGTTCAATGCTCAAAAAGTTGTTTCCATGGTACATTTCCCGAATGAAGAGATAAAGGGCCACAGCACTATGACGGCAGGCGAGATGGATCTTTACCCGACCATGGCAAATCTTTTTGGAGTCAAATACAGCTATGCCTTAGGGCGTGATCTTTTGAATTCAAAGGACGGCTTTATGGTCACAAGGGACAGAGGCTGGGCAGACAACAATGTCGCATATGTGCAGAGCATAGATAAGGTGCTTGATATAAAGACCGGCAAGGAATTGAACAAGGATGATTATGCGGCCCAGTTTGAAAAAGCTCAAAAGTTCCGTGAAATATCGGACAAAACGATTGAAAACAATCTTATACATTATTTCAAAGAAAAGCTTGGGAAGTAATCTAGGCAAAATCAACACTTCCCCATATTGTTAAAAAGTCAAAATTACATGCAGTGCAAATCTAAAAGGTTGAATAAGCCCTGTCAGGCTTATTCAACCTTTTCTATGCCTTATGCTTTCAGCCACTTTGTTTGCGGCAATCATTCCGGTTTGCAGCGCACCCTGCTGCCAGGCATGCTTTTGCGATATGTGCTCTCCTGCAAAAAATACCTTATCTCCCATTTCAGGCAGCGTCACTATATATGAAAAGTTTATTTTATCTTCAGGCTTTGTTACGCAGGCTGCAGACCATATATATTGTATATCCGACCAGAGTATTGATTTG
>CALCDS010000126.1 GCA_937900065.1 uncultured Clostridiaceae bacterium
TTATCATTTTCATAAAGGATAAAACAGAATGAACCGTCCCCTTGTGCTTGCTTTTGGGTTATAATATTCTATAAAGGGTTTCAAAAAATTAAAGCAGAGCGCTGAAGACTTAATTTTAACGCTGTAATAGGGGGGATGCAATTGAAAGCTTACAATAAAAAAAGTGAAAGAAGTGGCAGCTGGCACAGCCTGATACCGCTTATATTCTTGGTGGCTGTTGTTCCTTTGATCGTTTTTTGCAAGGTTATAACGCTCAAGGGTGCGTCATATGCTTTCTGGGTAGGCTCAAAACAGAATTATGATTTCTTTTCATATAATAAGATGGTATGGATTCTCATAAGCACTGTTGCGGCAATAGCCACTCTTATAATAAGAATGCTTTCGGGAAAGTTAAAAATAAAGAAAATATGGTTGTACATACCTATGGGAGTTTATTCATTTTTTGTGATCATCTCGGCTCTTCTGTCAAAATACAAGGATGTATCGCTGATAGGCTTTACCGACAGATATGAAGGCATGTTTGTGATACTCTCATATATAATCGTAATGTTTATAACGATCAACATGGTTGAAAACGAGAAGCATGTAAAGGTATTATTGTACGCTCTTTTAGCTTCTGCAACCGTTATGGGAATATTGGGCGTATTTCAGTATTTCAACATGGACATCTTTCAGACGGCATTTGGGAAAAGTCTGATACTGCCTTCAAAATATAAGAACCTTGCAGATAAGATCAAGTTCACTTTGGGGCCGAGGACAGTATACGGCACTCTGTATCATTACAATTATATGGGAAGCTATATGGCAATGCTTACGCCTCTTGCATTCGTGCTTTTCATATATTCCAAGAATAGAAAGATGAAAATAGCATTCGGGGCAATTGCACTGCTTATGGCATTTAACCTGTTTGCCTGCAGGTCAAGAGCAGGAATCGTCGGAGGCTCGTTTGCACTTTTGATGTTTGTGATCGTATCGTGGAAAGCTGTCATGAGGCAATGGAAAATTCTGATCGCAGCAGTTTTGGGCGTTGTTGTTATTTTTATAGGAGCAAACGCAGTTACAAACGGCGGAATCGCAACCAGGATAGGCTCTATATTCTGGGACATTGAAAGAAATGACAATCTGCAGGCAACCCACGGTATAAAAGATATAGTGGTGGGAAGCAACAGCATAAAGATAATGGATACTTCTGCCATCCTTACAGCCAAAGTCAGCGGCCAGGAGCTTCATTTTGAAGATGATAAGGGCAATGTACTGCATGCTCAAATCAAAAATGGAGAGATAACTTTAAAGGATGAAAAATACAGCAAGTATAAATTCTATATGGAAAAGCAGAAAGGGTACAATGTGCTCAGGATGGTCATTGAAAATGATAAGATGGATTTTGCAGTGACGCCTGAAGGATTCAAATATATAGCTGGAAACGGGGTGCTCGTGGATCCGAAACCGGTTGAAAAATTTGGATTTGAAGGAAGAGAAAAAATGGGCTCATCGAGGGCATACATATGGTCAAGATCCTTGCCGCTTTTAAAGCACACGATTGTTGCCGGCTACGGACCGGATACATTTGCAATATATTTTCCGCAGTATGATTATATAGGAAAGCTGAAAGCCTATGGTACGGCCAGCATAATAGTTGATAAGCCCCACAACCTCTATCTGCAGAATGCTATAAACACGGGCGTGTTTTCACTTATAAGCTTGCTTGTACTGTTTATAGGATACTTTGTTTCCAGCGTCAAGGCTTACTTTAACAATAAATTCGAAAACTTTTATTCGATTGCCGGACTTGCCATATTCACCGCAATATGCGGCTACCTTGGCGCTGGATTTTTCAACGACAGCGTTGTATCGGTCGCACCTGTATTCTGGGTGCTTTTAGGCCTTGGCACGGCCATCAACCTGAAACTTGTTGGGGACGGTTCATTACATTGAATCATTTGCGGGGGCGCTAAACCAAGGGGACAGTTCATTACGTTTTATCCTTGTGTATAAAATATCCAGGCATGGTAATACTATCTATATAAATATAGAGAGAGGTGTTTACCATGCCGCGATCTGCAAGGGTTAAAAGCTTTGATTCTGTTTATCATATAATGGTGAGAAGCATCAGTGATACTCCTTTGTATAAATGTTCGGCAGATAAAGATATGTATCTTAGGCTCGTCGAGAAATATAAGGGTCAATTCTTTTTCAAGGTTTATGCTTACTGTATAATGGACACTCATGCTCATATGATAATAGACTGTAACGGTGCAGACATATCCAAGATAATGCATGGCATAAACCAATGCTATGCCCAATATTTCAACAGGACCTACAATAGGCATGGCCACCTGTTTCAGGATAGGTTTAAAAGCAAGATAATATATGAGGATAAATATATAGTTGCACTTTCATCTTATATACATAACAATCCCGCGGATATAAAGGGATACGAGAACAGAGTTGAAAGATACAGGTACTCAAGCCTTGGGATTTATCTTGGAATGATGAAAGACAAATTTAATATAATAGATTCCGAATTCATATTGAGCTATTTTGGGAGGGACACGTTATGCGCGAGAAAAAATTATATTGAATTTGTTAAACGCAATAGCGAGGCACAAGATGATGTGGAATTCAAGCATGAAAGAGCGGAAATCAGGAGCGAGAGAAAGATATTGGTGCGCAATGCAAGAGCTTGTGATGTGATAGATTTTGTATCGTCGTACATAAAAAAGGATAAATCATTTATTCATATAAAATATATCCGCCATGGAGGGGATATAAAACCGTTATCTGCGTTTTTGATGCGGGAACTTTGCGACATGAAGCAGAAGGATATATGCAAAGTTATAGGGAATATTACCCAGCCTCATGCAGCAAAACTGTGTCTGAAAGGTTATGAGCTTATCAGCAATAAATCAGAGTACATGAACATTGTGAATGATTTTTTGAATAGGAAATCAGCTTGATTCAGTGTAATTTTTTCTAAATCATGATGGATATTGCTTATCAAAGCGTTAACAACTTTTATCATTTTTTAGTGGATTTCTTATCTTGTACAAGCTTCATAAGTTTTATCTGTACTTGAGCAAAAATATTATTAGATA
>CALCDS010000127.1 GCA_937900065.1 uncultured Clostridiaceae bacterium
AATATTGAAAGTACGGCTCTTGCTTTATGGGCTTGCATGACCGGCGTATTTAATATAACAAAGCGGAAAAAATACTATATTGAAAAGTATCACTGAATCAAACCAAAAGATTTGGTTTTCAAAGCTTTTAATATGATGATTAGGTCGATACGAACGGAAACGGAGGAATGAAAGTGGGGAAGAAAGGATTGTTAAAAAGAATGGGTGTTATAATCGTGGGCATAATTCTTTTTATCGGAATTGCCGTTATGGCTTTATCAATCATAAGCGGCGTTTTTGAGAAACCTGCATATCTTGAGCCATGGAATAAGGATTATGCACAAAAGTTTGACGATCCCAGAATCCAGCTTGCGGCACATGGATTGCTGGCTGCGAACGGCCATAACATGCAGCCATGGAAAATACGTCTGGATAAGGACGACCCTATGGTATTTTATTTATACGCCGACAGCGGTCGTTTAACAAACGAGGTAGACCCTTTTGCACGTCAAATGATGATTACACAGGGGACTTTTTTAGAATATGTAAGTATCGCCGCAGATAAATCAGGATATAAAACGGATATAGAACTATTCCCCAAAGGCGGCTATGATGAGAAAAATCTAGATGAGAGTATGAATACCATGCCCATAGCAAAAATTACGCTTACTAAGTCAGTTTCCCAAAGTGCTCCTCTTTATGACTATATGTTTTTACCCGATACAAACAGAGCGCCATATCAGATAACCAAATTCAGTTCTGAACAGATAAATGAGTTGGAAAATATAAATACCGATGCTTTTATGTCTATAAAGATTTTTCAGGATAAAGAAAACATGGATAAATTAGGAAACTATGCCATAGAGGCAGCTTCTGTTGAAGCAGGCGTGGATCGTGTTATGAAAGAATCACAGTATATCTTTCGTGCCAATGAATATCAGAAAAACAGATATCGCTATGGCTTTTCCGTTGAAGGACAGGGTACTTCAGGAGTCATGAAGCATATTATGCAGGGACTGGTTACACTTTTTCCTTCAATGAACAGCGGAAAGGCCGCATCGGATATATTGATTCATTCTACTCAGACATCGGTAGATAATACACCTGCTTATGCCATGATTATCACAAAGTACAATACCCGTTTAAGCCAGGTTAAAAGCGGTATGCTGTACAGCAAGCTGATGCTGGGGGCCCAGAGTCAGGGATTTGCTATGCAGCCGCTCAGTCAGGCCCTGGAGGAATATCCTGAAATGAAAAAACTCTATAATGGCATCCACCGGGACTATGCTCCTGATGGGGGAACGATTCAAATGTTCGTGCGTTTGGGAAAACCCACAAAAAAAATACCGCAGAGCATGCGGCGCGATGTAATGGATCTGATCGTCAAAGAATAGGCTCTCACATGACGTGATTGTCATATAAAGATCGAAATGCCATTTGACATGCTCGAATGGATTTGACTGCATATGGCCATAAATGCCGGAGCCATTACGACTGCAGGAAAATACGGCGATGTTAAAATCCCATAAAAATTAGCAGGCATTATTATGAAGAAAATGTTTAAAAAAAATGACCTGGCACGGCGCATCATGATGCTTCACAGCAATATCGACGATTTGATGTACCATATGCAGGAATGTTTACGATTGTGGGAAAAGAAAGCATGTTGAGGCGCCTTTGTTTTATGCAAATTATGAAACGGTCAAAAAACAGCTCAACAAAAATCATATGGATGATCTCGCCAATTGACATAGGAAAAATATTAAGAGAGCTATATACGCAAAAGAATATAAAAATAATAGAGACCAAAACTCGCCCAGACCGTATACACATGCTTGTATCAATACCACAGATGCAAGGTATATGTAAGTAGGAGCAAGTTCCACAGGCTGTCCTGCTCTTTTCATGGATGTGTCTATTCCAAAGGTTGTAATGTAATCTGTCGGATAACTTGCATGTTGAAGAGGAGTCCAGATAGGACCCGGCGCAACTCCATTTGCGCGGATTCTTTTTGATACAGGCGAAGGAGCTAATGAACGTGTAAAGCTGACAATGGCCCCCTTTGTAGCTGAATAATCAATAAGCAGTTTATTGCCCTGGTAAGCTACGATTGAGGCTGTATTTATAATTGAATCTCCATATTTGAGATAAGATAGGGGTGCTTTGGTTACATGAAATATTGGATATATATTTGTGCGGAATGTATTTTTCCATTGTTCTGTAGTAATATCTTCAAGTTATTTTTGAGGAAATTGTATGGCAGCATTGTTGACTAAAATATCTAGATGTTCGAAGATTGATATAGTATCTTTAATTATTTTTTACAGAAAGATTCCTCCCTCAAATCTCCTGAAATTAAAAGGCACTTTACACCCTGTTTTTCAACGAAAGATTTTGTCTCTTTAGCATCCTCATGTTCATTTAAATATACAATGACTACATTTACACTTCCTTTGGCAAATGCCAATGATATGGCTCTCCCGATTTCACTATCTCCTTTGGAAGTCAGCTCAATGTGGAAATGATTATTTTTTATAATGATTTGGTAAAAAAGAAGGAATTATGTAAAATATGTAGAAAATGAAACTATTATCACTTATAATATGAAAATAATAAATTGTATGTATCAATGAAAACATTATAAATTCTTGGTGTTGCGATGAATATTGAGCAGAACTATTCGTGCTCTGAATATAAAGTATTTAATATATATATTATGGTGATGATTTTGTATATATTATTTTCTAAGAAGATATAAGAGATTATAAAGAAATAAAAAGGATACAGATAAGTAAGGAAGGGTAATATGGGGCATGAACGTATTGGTTTTTTGCCAAGATCAAAACAGTGGACTAGTATTGTTAATATGCTATCTGATTTTGACAGTGGCAATATACCTATTGCACAAATTTCATACAATACATTAAATAATATTAAAAAATTGTATGAAAAAATGCCTTATGATGAATCAGTAATTAAATCCATTTTATTTCTGACTCTTTTATCTATATCTTCTAATAAAGAAAATCCAGAAAAATTTTTGAATAAATATAACATAGCTATTAACAAAAATCCTTCTCTTTTCTCAATCCTAAAAAGTGCTAAGGAATATATTACAACTCAAACAGATTCACTTGAAATAAATAAGATTGCTGTAGATTCAGTCTTAAATGTCTTGACTTTATATGCAAGGAATAATGAGACCCAACAGATTTCTTTTTTTCCTAATGAAGAGAAAAATATTTGGCAGAATATCGGAACGGGCACAGCTTTTTGCGATTTGGCAAGAGGCTTTTTTGCTAATTTTACCGATCATTATTTGAGATATTTTTTAGAACGTGAAGCTGCGCATTCAATCGATGATTATAAAACTATTGAATGTTTTTCGCAAAAATTGACAGAACAAACTCAAATGATATCAACACATGCATTTGAAACATCAAAAATCATGCAATCATTTGCTGCTGGGTGGTTTAACAAATACGCAGTAAATGGAGTACCTTCTGTAAATAAAGTTTCGGATTTCTTAAATCTTTCATTTAAGAAAATGAGAGCAGAATTTCAAAGGGAGGCTGAAGAACAATGAAACGGCCTCACACAAAATGCATTTTATGTGGTTATACTAATTTAGGAAAAATAGAGTCAAACTATGATATAATCAGACTCTCATATTATGATAATGTTGATCAAATGAGCAATATTTCTATTGAATTGAGCAAATTTGTGCAAAGTATTGATAATCTACCAGATAGGATTAAAGATCTATTAGAAATTGCAACTTACATATTTTCTGCAGACAGAGCTGTGTCGAGGGGAGAACGAGATAGCCTTGGCTATAATTGCTGGGCAAGAACATTTGAATTTCATATTCCAGTGAGAGATATAAAATTTTGGAATAATGATAAGCTCATTTCGGATCTTTCTAATTTATTGACTTTTATGACAGGCGATAGAAGTTATAAGTTTATATTTTGTAAGTATGAAAACGGCAAATTACCTGAGGGTAATGAATATATACAACAAACTTTATTTAGAAATGAATATATAATGATCGAAGAAGCTAATAAAACAAATATAATGCTATTTTCTGGAGGACTTGACTCGTTAGCTGGGGCAATTGATTTTTTAGCAAAATACAAAGACCAGAATTTATGTTTAGTTAGCCATGAATCTAATGGTAGCGTAATGCATACGCAAACTCAATTAGTTAAGGCTCTCAAAAAAAAGTATGGCAACAGAATAAAGCACTATAAATTTAAATGTACTTTTAAAAATGGTAAACCAAGTAGAGATGAGACTCAAAGGACTCGTATGTTTTTATTCGCTTCTATAGCATATGCAATATGTAGCAGTTATAAAAAACATGAATTTTATGTATTTGAAAACGGAATAGTAAGTATAAATTTACCTAAACAAGCAGATATAATGAATGCTAGGGCTAGCAGAACGACACATCCTAAAACAATAGCATTAATGCAATTGTTTTTAAAAAATTTTGATAGAGAGTTTATTATAAAAACACCATTTTTCTTAATGACAAAAAGGGATATTATTCAGATATTCAAAAAAACATATAATACTGAACTGATATCTAGTTCCGTTTCTTGCAGTTCAATGAGGAATAAGCCTATGAATGCATTGCATTGTGGATGTTGTTCTCAATGCATAGATAGAAGGTTTGCTATATTTTCAGCTTGCCTTGATGAATATGATAGTACTTATGCTGCTGATTTTGTTGCTAAAATTCCTGATAGCGAAACAAAACAGCGACTATATAATACACTTCGCATGGCAGCAATGGAGGGGACAAAAGATAGTAATGATTTTTTTAATAAATATCCCAATGAGTTAATGGATGTACTGGAATTTATGCCAGGAGATAATGTAGACGATAAGTTCTATCTTATATTTGATTTATATTGCCGTTATTCAGAATCCATATTAGATGGCGTTAAAAAAATGCAAGTAAAATATGAAGACTTATTGAAACCAACCCCTCATAATTCTCTTTTAGAAATGGTAGCTAATAGAGATTATTTACAGAGTCCAATACGACAAAGAGTTGAACAAATAAATGATTTGTTAAAATCTGCAATTCCTACCATGTTTCAAAGAGAGAAGCCTAAAAATGAAAATGATTTTAATGATAAAGTAGAAGCGATTTTAGAAAGTGGACAAGGTAAATTCAAACGAGAGTACCCTATAATTAGATTTGGACTTGCTAATT
>CALCDS010000128.1 GCA_937900065.1 uncultured Clostridiaceae bacterium
GTGAACAGGCGAGCAGGATGCTCAAAATCAACACCTTTGTTAAACAGAGCCTTAATTTAAAACTTGGCTCATTATAAAAATTCAATAAAGACTGCATAGAGTGCATTTTTTAACATTAATTTGGAGGTGGTATTATGCCTGGAAAGATACTAATAGTAGACGATGCGGCATTTATGAGGATGATGATAAAGGATATACTGACAAGCAATGGATATGAAGTAGTGGGAGAGGCAAACAATGGCATAAAGGCCGTGGAACTTTATAAAGAAAAAAAACCTGACTTGGTAACAATGGATATAACTATGCCTGATATGGACGGCATCACCGCCGTAAAGGAGATCAGAAAGTTTGATAAATCGGCCAGGATTATAATGTGCAGCGCTCTTGGGCAACAGTCCATGGTTATGGACGCAATACAGGCTGGCGCCAGGGATTTTATCGTAAAACCCTTCCAACCCGACAGAGTTGCCGAAGCATTAAAAAAAGCACTGGGATAATATAAAATTTAAGACTCAGGCTGTGTTAAAGCGCATTGTTGATTTTTTGAGCAATCAAAGCGAGTGGCGTGGATGCTTAAAATCAACATCTTTGCTAAAAATGCTTGCTGAAATTAAAAAAGGAGGGCTCTTATTATGCAGATTATTATTTTCCAACTAGGCAGCGAGCAATATGGGATTGAGACCTCAAAAGTCCAGAGCATAGATAAGATAAAAGATATAACGAAAGTTCCATGTGCTCCTGATTATATAAAAGGGCTTATAAATTTAAGAGGAAGCATAGTAACGGTATACGACCCATATGTTCTGCTTGGGATTGAGAATAAGGATAGGAATATTGAAAACATATTGATTATAGAAGTAAACGATGAGCAAATCGGCATGCTCGTCGATAAAGTGATCGAAGTTGTGGAAATTGATAATGCGATGGTTAAGGATGTTTCCGCATCCAAAGGTGATGCAAAAAGCTATATAAAAGGCACTATAAAGATGGAAGATTTCCTTGTAACATTGATAGACATAAACGAGCTTTTGAATGCGGAATAGTTTTTAACGGATAAGAGGTATAAAATATGGGTGAAGTATTATCACAGAGTGAAATAGATGAACTATTGTCTGCACTATCATCGGGCGAGATAACGCCGGAGCAGGTACCTGAAAACAAAGATAAGCAGCAGGTTAAATCTTACGATTTCAGGTCTCCTAAGAAATTTTCCAAAGATCATATAACAACGCTTGAGATGGTCCATGAAAACTATGCAAGGATCATAGCAGGGTACCTTAGCGCCCAGGTGAGGTTGAATGTACAAGTTAAAGTCGCTTTAGTCGACCAGGTGACATATGAGGAATTCATAAAGTCTATAAGCAGCCCTACGATACTTACAGTATATAAGATGCCTCCTTTAGAGGGCACACTGCTTCTTGAAACGAGCCCTCAATTTGTATTCCAGGTACTGGACATAATGTTTGGAGGCACAGGTACAACGGTATATAAGCCGAGGGAATTTACTGATATAGAAAAGACTGTGATAAGGAGTATAAATGAAAAGCTTGTTGAGAACCTGAAGCTTGCCTGGGAAGATATACTTGATGTGCAGCCGGAACTTTTGGACATTGAAACCAACCCGGCATTGAATCAAACTATGGCACCTAATGAGCCGGTTGCAATAGTGACTTTGACTGTAAAGATAAATGAGATACAAACATATATAAACCTTTGCATACCATATCTTGCCATAGAAAAGATAATAGACAAACTGGTTGTAAAGTATTGGTTTACAGGCTCAAATAACGATGATAATGGTGCCGTCAGAAAGATAATTGAAAAGAGGATTCAAGACGTGACACTTAACATGGAAGCTGTTTTAGGAAAAACACAGATACCGGTCAAAAGTTTTATGGATCTTCAGCTTGGGGATGTAATAAGACTTGACCAAAGCGTTAATGCACCGCTTAATATGTATATAGGCGGCAAACTGCATTACAAGGTGGTACCTGGTACGCATAAAAAGAAAAGGGCGGTTCAGATAGGCGAAGTAATCAGAAAGGATGTGGAAGAATATGGGCAATGATATATTATCGCAGGAAGAGATAGATGCTCTGCTCAGCGGGTCCGCCGATACCGATGCTGATGCGAATCCATCCTCTGATGCGCTTGAAGATGAGGATAAGGACCTTTTGGGCGAGGTTGGAAACATTTGCATGGGTTCGGCTGCCACGACGCTCTCCATTCTGATTAGTCAGCCGGTAAGCATAACCACGCCCAAGGTGAAGGTAATAACTTTAAATAAGTTAAAAGAGAGCTTTGATATACCTAATGTATGCATAGAAGTCAGGTTTATGAGCGGGCTCGCCGGCGCCAACCTCCTTGTGCTTAAAGTACCTGATGCCGGAATAATTGCGGATTTGATGATGGGAGGAAAGGGCGACAAAAAAACCGAAGAGTTGTCTGAAATACAAATGAGCGCTGTGTCTGAAGCAATGAACCAGATGATAGGCACGGCAGCAACTTCAATGGCTACAATGTTCAGCCGCGAGGTCAATATTTCACCTCCCGATGCCCATATCTGGGATAACAGATCTCAAAAGTTGAGCCAATATATAGACCAGGATGATGAACTGGTACAGATATCATTCAGGCTTACAATAGGAAAGCTCGTTGACAGTGTAATAATGCTTCTTTTGTCAATGGATGCGGCGAAGGAGGTCATAGATGCGATGACTGCAGCATATAAAGATACATCTGCACCTGCTGAGAAAGAGAAAAAGCAGGCTGATGAAGCAAAACCAGCATCTGATAAGAAAGAGAATGTCAAGCAGAATAAAGAGGATGTACAAGTTCATAAGGCTGAGTTTACACCTCTGCAAGAGGTAAAACAGGAACCCAAACCAAGGAATATCGATCTTATACTGGATGTTCCCATAGAGATTTCGGTGATATTGGGCAAATCGAATAAAACAATAAAGGATATATTGGAATTAAACAATGGTTCCTTGATAGAGCTTGATAAACTTGTGGAAGAGCCTGTCGACATACTTGTAAATGGAAAGATGGTTGCTCAAGGAGAAGTTGTTGTGGTAAATGAAAACTTTGGAGTGAGGATAACAAACATCATAAGCAATGAGGAAAGAGTGAAAGGGCTCAAGGAATGAAATCAGATACAACTTATTGTATTGTAAACCTGGTGGGCAGCATATCGTGCGATAGATATGCAGCCTTTAAAGCGCGAACAGTATGTTCAAAAATCAGCATTAAGCTTTGACAGGGTCTATATAAAAGACATGGGAGGCCATGTCTTTTCCATTAGGGGGATAGAAATGAACGAAATATATTATAATAAAAAAATCACCTGTCCTGTATGCAGCACTCATTTCAAAGGCACAAAGATAAAGAAAAGCATGCTCCATCATATAAAGACCGATACCGACTTATGCAGATATTTTAAAGACGCAAACCCTTATTATTATGATATAAATGTATGCCCTGAATGCGGTTTCTCTTTTTCGGATAGTTTTGAAAAGAAACTGAGCACTGCTGAAATAGACAAATTTTTAAAATCCATAACAGCTCACTGGAAAAAACAGGATCTGTGCGGCGAGAGAAGCTTTGAACAGGCTGTTGACTCTTTAAAAATGGCGCTGCTTTGCGGACAGGTGATAGGTCTTAAAGAAATCAATCTGGCAGGTATCTGCTTGAGGCTTTGCTGGCTGTACCGCGAAAAATCCATGACTGAGGAAGAGAAGAGATTCATGAAGGCTGCGGTAGGATTTTACGAGAAAGCATATGAGATGCAAGGGTTGAACGACGAGAAGGAGATGCGTCCTGAACTTGTAGTATACCTTATAGGTGAATTGAATTTCAGATTGGGGAATTTCAAAGATTCCGTCAAATGGTTCAATCTTGCAATCTCAAGATACAGCAGGGATCCGGCCGTTAAAAAACAAACCATGAATATGATAAAAGACAGGTGGATGGAAATAAAAGACGCCATGAAATAAAATGGCGAAACTGTATGATATTTGAAATATGATTAAGGTATAAAGTTTCCATCTGCAATACCGAAATATTATTATAATGTAAAGTCAAGAAAATTTTTCGGCTGCATTATACATGAATTAAGGTGGTGTAATCATGAAGATCGTCGGTAATATAGGTGTGGATGTGGCTAAAATATATAACAAAAATAAAAATTTGACAGTGCATGATAAGGAAAAGGTGGATAAGGAATATGATACCTTGGAGATTTCAAAAGAAGGCCGGGAAATCGCAAGATACGTGAAGATGGCCAAGGACTTGCCTGAAATCCGTACTCAAAAAGTAGAAGATATAAAAAGAAAAGTACAGTCGGGCAAATATCATGTTTCACCTGAAGATCTGGCTAAAAAGATACTTGAATCCATCAAAGGGGAGAATATATAGATGGAGATATTGAAGATATTGCATGAAGAAAAAGGGCTTTTGCTTGATATGGTTGATGCGTTAAAAGTTGAAAGGCGGGCTCTTATAAATGACGATATCAAGAATCTTGAGTCTGCAGTCAAATCAAAGCAAGAGTTGAAAAACAAGATTGATGCCATAGAAGAGATGCGGATTAAAAGATGCGGAAACAAGAAGCTCAAAGAAATATTGTCCCTCTTTGAGGGAGATGAGAGAAAAGAAGCTGAAGATATAGGCAAAGAAATGGAGGATGCTGTATTTAAGATACGGGAGATAAACAATACAAACAGGCTCCTCATAAATCAGTCTTTGAATTATATAAGGGCTGTCATGAATACATTGACTCCTCCAAACGTTAAATCATATAATTCCTCAGGTTCAGTCAGCGGCGGCAAATCATCAAACGGTATATTCGATACCAGCGTATAGGGGTGATTTTATGGCAGGTTTATTTGATACACTAAGCACATTAAAAAGGGCAATGAACACACAGCAAGCGGCTATCAATACGACTTCACACAATATGTCAAATGTGAATACCGAAGGCTATTCGAGGCAAAGAGTCGATATGACCACATCCAGGCCTTACAATATGTATACCCCGTCGGGAATAATGCAGTTAGGTACAGGAGTTGACATAAGCAGCATATCAAGAATAAGGGATATGTTTTTGGATGTACAGATAAGGGACGAATACAGCAATCTCGGGAAATATGAAGCAAGAGATGAATTCGCGTCTGAAATAGAAACCATCACCCTGGAACCTTCAAGCGATACCGACGAAGTATCCAGCTTGTCTGAATTGATAGGTTCGATGTGGGATTCATGGCAGGATGCTGTCAACAATCCGCAAAACATAAATACCAAAACCGGCGTAGTCGAGGCATCGCTTTCTGTTACAAATGAGTTGAATCATTTATATAAACAACTAAGCGATGTAAAATCCGATTCTGGGACTCTGGCTAAACAAAAAGTTGAATCATTGAATTCCATTTTAAGCCAGATAGATGATTTAAGCAGGCAGATAACCTCAGCGGAAATCAGCGGCGGCAAGCCGAATGATCTGCTTGACAAGAGAGATTTATTGGTAGATAAGCTGTCGGAAATGATGGACATAGATGTTGATTATGGAAGCTATGATAAGCTGACAATAACTACATCGAATTATGATGGTGGCGAGGAAACGAGGATTAACATATTTGATGAGCTGGGCTATTTGAAATTGAACTATGATGAAGCATCAAATAAGATAAATTGGTATCAGGACGCTGATAGCAATGGGCTCGCAGGCACAGATGAAATAAAGTACACGAGCACCATAGACAGGAAAGGCGGCATGATAGCAGGCTATGTTTCCGTAACTCAAAATGTGACCGATTACCAGGACAGATTGAATGCGCTTTCCAAATCAATAGCTACTGCTGTAAACATTGTGCATAACTCATATATTGATGGCGATGGAAATGTACAAACTTATGATGAAGGCGATGCAAATTATTTGGCCGTATTCACCGACGGGAGCGATAATTCAGGTGAGGACAATATAACAGCAGGGAATATCACTGTAAACGAAAGTTTAAGGAGCAATTCAGAGCTTTTAAGATTGGGCATGCAGCTTGGAAGCGAGTATGGTGAGCCTGTTACCGATATATCGGATACGAGAAGGGCCCTTGCCATTGCGCAGCTCAAGGATGCAAAGTTTGATATCGACGGAATACTCAATATGCCGGAAGGCGGCAATACAAGGGATTATATAATGATTGACCCTTCCAATTTTGGAAAACTAAAAACTCCGGATGGCAGCACCACTGTCAGCATAAACGGCTTTTATGAAGACTTTATATTGAAGCTTGGTTCTTTTGCATCCGAGTCCAAGAATATGACAAGTGGAGAACATGAGCTTATAAATGAGCTTTTAACCAGAAAAGATTCGATATCAGGCGTCAATGGCGATGAAGAGACCGTAAATATGATTGAATATCAGCATGCACTCAATGCTGCATTTAAAACAATATCAATAGTAGACGAGCTTTTGCAATCGGTTTTAGACCTAATACGATAAGCCAACAGTTACCCATAGTGGGTACTGCTTCGGCTTTTAGGTAAGCTTTTTAGCCTCTCTTTAGCACATGAAGGCAGGAGAATTTGGTAAAATGTATTTCTTTCATTTGGAGGAATAAATATGAGAGTAACAAACAGCTCTACGGCAAGGAACTATATAAACAACCTCAACAGCAATCTGGAATATCTCACCAAGCTTCAGGATCAGCAATCATCAGGCCAAAAGTTGAGGCATCCTTCTGATGATCCGTTTGGAGTATCGAGAACGATCAATTTGAATGATACCATTAACAGAAACAGACAATATGCTGAAAACATAGAAGATGCGACAAACTGGATCAATACATCCGATGATGCACTGGATAAAATAAGCAGTTACCTTTTAAGGATAAGCACGCAAATAAATGACGCGTCCAATGGTTCCAATTCCGGGACCGAATTATATGCATTTAAGGCTGAAGTACAGGAATGCATAGAAGGTATTGTGGATATGGTAAACACGAATTATAACGGCAATTATATTTTCGGAGGCTATAAGACAGGCCAAAAACCTTTGGAAGCAGTAAGGAGTGACGGCGAAATCACAGGAGAGCTTACAAACAGCGGTGACAACAATATGATAGAGAGGGAAATATCTCCGGGAGTGACAGCCAGCATCAATACGACGACCGATCAAATCTTGGGCCTTGACGGTTCATTGAGCGAAGACTTGGGTACGACTTTTAAAAACATAATGGAGGCATTGACCGATCCCGCAAAGAGGGGCAACCTTTCATCAGATGATCCGGCATATTCTTTTATAGACAAAATAAATGCAGCCCGTGACAACATATCAAGGCTGAGAGCTCAAGTCGGCGCAAGGCAAAACAGGATGAAGGCTGCAAGTTCTAGAAATGAAGTGGAAATCCAAAACATGACGAAGATATTAGCCAAGACTGCGGATGTGGATATTGCGGAAATCTCGATACAGGTGAATGTCGCATTAGCTGCTTATAACTCTTCGCTTATGGTCGGAGCACAAATACTGCAGCCGAGCTTGATCAGCTTCCTTGATTAGAAGGTGGCATGAATGGTCATAGCTTCTAAATTTTTCGGAGATATTGAAATAAATAAGGACGACATCATATATTTTGAAGACGGACTCTTGGGATTTGAAGATGTTAAAAAGTTTGTGCTGATCGATATAAGTGAAAAAAGCAGTTTTAAATGCCTACAATCCGTTGATAGGAACGAAATCGCATTTATTATCATAAGCCCATGGGATGTGGAGGAAAATTACCGGATGGATATTGCGGATGAAGAACTCTCATCACTTAAAGATGCTGATTTATCCAACCTTCTGGTATATTCCATTGTTACGATATCACAAGACGGCATGACTGCCAACTTGATCGGGCCGGTCATACTCAATATGAAGACGAAAATGGGAAAACAGGTGGTATTGAATGATTCAAAATACAATACAAAGCATGTAATAAAAGGCTTTGAAAAGAAGGAATAGATATGCTGGTTATAACAAGAAAATCAAATCAAAGCCTTATAATCAATGGAAATGTTGAAATTGTGATATTGGAAGCCAAGGACGGGAGCGTAAAAGTGGGCATAAATGCTCCAAAGAATATAAAGATATACAGAAAAGAAATATTTGACGAGATAAAAGATGAAAATAAGAATGCTCTAAATGCGGATAAGACAAAAATAGGTGAGCTGATGAAAAAATAGGCAATCAGGCCGATTACTTATCATTAGG
>CALCDS010000129.1 GCA_937900065.1 uncultured Clostridiaceae bacterium
ATTCGTCTAGTCTATAGAAAAAATTAAAGGGGCTAGTTATGAAAAAATCAATTATTGCTGTAATCTGTATTATTTTAGTACTATCCTTGTCTGCATGTACAGGCAATCCAGTTGCAGAGAGCCCATCAGGCTCCGATAAGGATAGTCAAATGGTGAATATTGAAACCCAGCCTACATTGCCGCCTGTTGCTGATAAGACTGTAGCGGATGCGCCGCCCACATCAACTGAAACAGCGCCGTATATGGAGAAAAGGGGCAAAATAGAAAATGCTGTTTTCAGCGTAAAAACGCAAGCGGAAGCCGCCGAGGTTTTAATTGATGCCATAGAGGTTTTTGCAGACAAAATCACATTTGATCTATCACGGACCAATGTGAAATCCAGTGAGTGGAAAATGCTTGTGCAAAACGCGTATTTTGATATTTTTACTGAAAATCCCCGGTTGAAATATGCTTATGACATCAAGTTAGAGCAAGCCGGTTCCAAGGTTATATGTACAATAAGTTATATGCCTTATAAGCTCGGCAATATGGATGAAAGCAGCTTGTCGGACGAAACATATAAAATATATTCTTTAAAGGATTTAATCAAGGCTGCAAACGAATCTATTGGCAAAAGCAGTGTTCCAATTGCTATCCTAAACCGCAATCTGGATGTTGACGATATGCAGAATGCGTTGATGCAGGCTGGCTATAGCTATATTGTTTTTACGCTGAACAATGATGCAACTCAGATCAAAGCATATCCGACGAACCAGCGCACGATGGAAGAATGTGTAGATTATATAAGCAAAACCAAGGCTCTTGCAAAGGATATTTATTCTAAAATCATCACAAATAAAATGACAAATGATGAAAAATTGGAAGCCATATACAGATATATCACATCAACGGTTAAATATGATCAGAGGTATTATGACGCACCGGATACCATACCTTATGAATCGACAACTGCTTACGGTGCTTATGAAAACAAAACTGCAATTTGTGGCGACTGTTCATGGTCGGTTAATATGCTCGCCGAGCTTGCAGGAATTGAATGTTATAACGTGACAGGCCCCACGTATTCAGGCGAAAGTCATATGTGGAATATCATTAAGTATAAAGGTAACTTCTACTATTTTGATGCAACCTGGGATCTTGGAGCAGACGGCGATTATCGATATTTTGCCAAAACCGCTGACGAATTCTCTTCGGATCGCCAATGGGATAATGCTGATTTTATCAACAAATTAATCAAAAACCAATTAAATGATTTTGCCTACGCCGCCCTTTTCGAAAAGGTAAAATAGCCTAAAAATTGCATGCCCAGACGATAGTATTGGTAATAAGAGTAAAAGCGTTACTGCTCACACAGGGGCAAAGTCTATCATATAATAAAAGCGTAATGAGGAAATGCAAGCTTGATTGCAATTTCCGAGTGGAGCAAAAGATCATGA
>CALCDS010000130.1 GCA_937900065.1 uncultured Clostridiaceae bacterium
ACCCATCAATACCGGATTTAAGCCATCATATAATACAGGTCTTAAATTATTCAAATCCATCTTAGGTATTAAAAGTAAAGATACCAGTACAATTGAGATGATTACCGGCAGCAGCATAAATGCACACCACCGCCCTATAACCTCAATTCCCCCCTTTACAATCCATATGGATAAAACCCCTATCATAATTGCGATAGGAAATTGAGGAGTTTCGGTAAAGTTCATTACCTGTATGACTTCAGTAAAATTTCTGATAATCATAGCTCCAAGATGAATGGCATACCATACCAGAAAAAATGAGGTGAGCTTTCCGAATATTTTGCCGAACACCTCTTGCTGCATATCAAATAAATCCTTTCCAGGAAAAATTAAAACAAGCCTCGAATATACAATCACCATTGGGAGTATCATAACCATTGCTATAAGGATAGCGATCCAGCCATCCTTTCCTGCTTTTCTCCAAGGAGCTAAAATGATCGCGCTTCCCATGGTGAACATCAGCAATATGCAAAGTCCCTGCTTACTTGATATAACCTCTTTATCCATTTGTATCACGCTTCCAAGTTTTGATATCTACTGTTTTAAAATTGAACCGATTATTTTCTTTATTGGCAGCGAAGGGCTAGGCAGCGGCACGTTCATGGTCACAAGCAGTACCATCAAAAAATCAAGGGATATCAATATCATATATATCCAGAATAACTTCCACTGCTTTTCTTTATATATTGGGACGAGGTCAGACAATATATAATAGGCGGCTGCCGATAAAAACATTATCATCATTACCATACGCTATTCTCCTTTGCTAAAGGGTTTGCTTAAAAAACCTGAAGATCTGATATTTACATCAGCATTCACGTTTACATCTATTTTTTTAAATAAATCATCCCATTCAAGATAAATACTTTTCCAAACTGATGGCATTTGTATTTTAATCGTCTTCCCGAATTCAAATATATCCGTACCATATTCATGCTGCACTTTTTTGACCACACGCTCGATATTTTCTTTTAAGGAGTCTTCAGCATTGTTCTTTAATATATCCCTGCCTTTTTCATCAACAAAATTTACCATACCGCCCTGTTCGCCAATTCCTGTAACTGTTTTTACATTTATGTCAATCGAAACCTTCCCATCCGCATACTTGGGTTTTAGCTTTGTCTTGTTTTCGAATATCTCCAAAGATACACTGTGTTTAGTGGTCTCTTGCTTTCCCATTTCCGGAAGAATACCTGACTTCACCATATCTCTTATAAAAAGCAGATACTTTGTATCATCTCCATTGAGAAAACCTATAAGCTTATCCTTCTTAAATATTGCTATCCCTGAAACCTCCAGATTTTTTTGCCCCTCAATAACAGCACTGCCTGCAGCAGGAAGTATTGCACATTCTCCTTCAGAGCTCAATGATTGTATAAATTTATAATTCTCTATAAAAGGTGCTTTTGACAGTTCACTTTGTGACTCCAACATCTCATACATGCTGATGCATTTTAAAACTTCCCCTATACTCTGGTATTCCAATAATTCTCTTGCTGTTTTTTCTCTGGAAATCAGCATGTTCGTTTCAAGCCTCGGTTCATTGTCTCTGGTTATCAAATCAGTAATTTGTGTTATTCCTTCCCTGGCAACTTCCTGGCTTATGAGCACAACTTTCATATGGCTGAAATATAATTTTTTCCCTGATATCATAATCATGTTTCTTATCGCATCAAACAGTGTTTCTCCTTCAATCTGTATCAGCTTTGAATCGATCTTTGCTTCCTTGCCAGCACTTTTAACATCCGCTACTTCGACGGTCAGCAGATATTTTTGTCCGTCATCGCTTTTATCTACCGCAATGCCCGACACCACATACAGTTCATTTACGTCCCTGTAATCCCAGCATCCTGAAAACAGCACTGAAAGCACAATCGTCATTACAATAATAAGCAAAAGCTTGATTTTTTTCATGCTCTCTTTCCTCCGGATGATTTTCTTATGATGTTTTTAACTGCAATAAATTTGGGCCTGTTTTTCATATACCACCACGGCATCCTTATGTATGTATCCTTTAAATCCTGCAATTTGAATGATACCAAATCCAAATCATACATATATGGTATCCCGAAGGAGCGCATTTCGAACAGATGAATCAGCAGTCCAATAATTCCGAATACCAGACCATATAATCCCAGAAAAGAAGCAAGCAGTAAAAATAGTATTCTTAATATCAAGGCAGCTACCCTGATTCTGGATACCATAAGGCTTGTTATACTTGAAAATGCAGTGATTATGACCATCGGGGCGCTTACCAGCCTGGCTTCAACCGCCGCCTGCCCTATAACCACCGCACCTACTATGCTTAAAGCCTGACCTATATAAGTAGGCATGCGTGCACCGGCTTCCCTCAATATTTCAAACATAATTATCATGCCAAGCCCTGTAAATACTATTGGAAACGGTATATCCTTTCTGGCTGTCAATATGCTAAGGAGCAGAGGCGTAGGTATCATCTCCTGATGAAATGCGGTCAAGGCTACAAAGAGAGCAGGAATAGTAATTGTAAAAATAAATCCGAAAATTCTTAGGAGCCTTGCTATTGAGCCCTCCCAAAAGCCTTCATAGTAATCTTCATTTATCTGAAAATACTCTATAAAAATATGCGGCATCGTCAAAGCAAACGATGTATTATCAAGCAAAAACGCAATACGGCCTTCAAGAAGTTTAGCTGCAATAATATCAGGCCTTTCCGTGTACCCGATTGTTTCAAACGGAGAAAGCGGATGGTCCGATATCAACTCTTGTATGTGTCCGGTGGTCATAATGCCATCAACCTCAATGTCATCAAGCCGCCTGTTCAGCTCCTGCAAAATCTTTTCATTTGCTATCCCTTCAATATAGCAGATGCATGCTTTAGTCCGTGATTTAGCGCCAATGGTCCTGAAGTTAAACTTTAAGTCGGAAGTTTTTAGCTTTCTTCTTATCATTGAAAGATTTACCATCAAAGACTCCGTAAAGCCTTCCCTTGGAGAGCGCAAAGCCTTTTCAGATTCCGGCTCCTCAATCTTTCTAGTCTGCCACCCTCTGGTGCCTATTATCAGCGCTTCCGCTTCTCCATCAATCAAAAGCAGAGTATCTCCGTTGAAAACCGATTCAAGAATCTCATCGATATCTGCCGTATTTTTAACATTATTTGATACGATAACCTTATAATATAAGTTATCTAAAATACTTTGCTCATCATCCGGGAATTCATTTTCCACAACCGGCTTGATTATGCTTTCATTTATTATTTTACTGTCTACCATACCATCGATAAAAACAATGCAGCACTTTACTTTTCTGCTCCACTTGTTTTCAAAATACCTGTATATAACTGTGTCGTCATTCTTAAATATATTTTTAAACAATTTAATATTTTGTTCCAATGAACTGCCAAGCTGGCTGCCATTATCCATTTGCCTCTCTGATGGCTTTGTATGTTTTTTCAAATATTTGACCGGCATAAAAACAACCTTTCCTAGTATCGTCATTTCATATATTAATTATTTGCAGCCCATTATTTGATATGCATGTAATCTTCTGCAAATAAGCCCGATGTATATATGATGCTCTAAAAATTTCAACCTGATGCTT
>CALCDS010000131.1 GCA_937900065.1 uncultured Clostridiaceae bacterium
GTGCCGTTTTTCAGCATAAGCGGTTCCGATTTCGTTGAAATGTTTGTAGGTGTGGGTGCATCAAGAGTAAGAGACCTGTTTGAACAGGCCAAGAAAAATTCACCCAGCATTGTTTTTATAGATGAAATTGATGCCGTAGGCCGCCAGAGGGGTGCAGGATTAGGCGGTGGACATGATGAAAGAGAGCAGACATTGAACCAATTGCTTGTTGAAATGGATGGTTTTGGAGTAAATGAAGGAGTTATAGTCATTGCAGCTACAAACAGGCCTGATATACTCGATCCGGCACTTTTAAGGCCGGGAAGGTTCGACAGGCAGGTATTTGTCGGCATCCCGGATATAAAGGGAAGGGAAGCCATACTTAAAGTGCATTCAAAGGGCAAACCTCTTGAGCCGGAAGTTAATTTATCTATTTTGGCAAAACGCACTCCTGGATTTACAGGTGCAGATCTTGAGAACCTGATGAATGAGGCTGCTCTTTTAGCTGTGAGAAGGAATAAAAAATCCATTGGGATGCAGGAGCTTGAAGAATCGATAACAAGAGTTATAGCGGGGCCTGAAAAAAAGAGCAAAGTAATGAGTGAAAAGGAAAGAGAGCTTACGGCTTATCATGAAGCCGGCCATGCGGTAGTCATGAAACTTTTGCCTGATGCGATCCCAGTTCATCAGGTAAGCATAATACCGAGGGGAAGAGCAGGAGGATATACGCTTCAGCTTCCTGAAGAGGATAAGCATTATGCGTCTAAGTCGGATATAACTCGAGAGATAATAGGGCTTATGGGTGGCCGTGCCGCGGAGGAGCTTGTATTAAACGATATAAGCACGGGCGCTACGAACGATATTGAAAGAGCCACCAATTTGGCCAGGAAGATGGTCACCGAATATGGCATGAGCGATAATCTAGGGCCTATGACTTTTGGAAGTCCCCATGATGAAGTGTTCATAGGAAGGGATCTTGCAAGGAGCAGAAATTATAGCGAAGAGGTCGCAGCTCAGATAGATAAAGAAGTAAGGAATATAATAGAGGACGCATATCATAAAGCTCAAGCATTGCTCAAGGAAAACATGAATAAACTCAAGAGAGTGGCTGAAGCTCTTCTTGAGAAAGAAAAGCTTGAAGCCGATGAGTTTGAAAAAGTGTTCAATATGGCATAAGGCTTGATAGATCGATTCCAATATAAACTGCAGCTTGCTGCAGTTTTTTTATAAGCAGCGTATGAATCATTTTGGATATGTAAAGCATAAACAATGGGAACAAAGTCAATATCTTTGTTTAATGTATTATTTTAAATGCGATTTCATGAAAATTAATATGGGTGGTGTCATTTATAATGGATTTATATGAAGGGTTATCGTCAACAGTTGAAGCCGTTGTTAAAGAAGAAGATACTGCTTTGGCATATGGAAGCGGAAGCGTGCATGTGCTTGCCACGCCTGCGATGATTGCATTGATGGAGAAAGCTTCTCTGTCGGCAGTAAATTTGCATCTTGATGAAGGTTATACCAGTGTTGGTACAAGCATTGATATAAAGCATGTTTCAGCAACTCCTGTAGGTATGAAGGTCAAGGTGAAGTCTGAACTCATAAAGATAGACGGGAAAAAGCTATCGTTTAAAGTAGAGGCTTACGATGAATCAGGGTTGATAGGAAAAGGCACACATGAAAGATATATAGTTTGTGTTGAAAAGTTCATAAAAAATGCTGAAGCTAAGAAATCGGAAAAGTAAAAGATATTTAAAATATTGTCTATGT
>CALCDS010000132.1 GCA_937900065.1 uncultured Clostridiaceae bacterium
GCCCTGAAGGCAGGATGACTTGCGGCAAAGCAAGTGAGGTCCGCGAAAAATATAAAAATATTGTGTAGGTGATAATATGATAGATAGAAAAGGCAGGAATACAAAGGATAAAAGGCGACCTAAAAATAAAAGGGAGTATGGCAGCAAAGATTACCATAAGATAGGTTCGGCCGCAAAAAAAGAAGATAGGCAAAGAGATAGGAAAGAAGACAATGCAGGGGAAGATATACTAAGGCTTGAAGGCAGGAATCCAGTAGTAGAAGCGCTTAGATCCGGAAGAACAATCGAGAAGATATTGATCGCAAAGGGAAGTCAGGAAGGCCCGATAAAATGGATTAAAGCTATGGCAAAGGATAAGGGCATAGTGGTAAATGAAGTCGAGAGGGTAAGGCTCGACAATATATCAGAGACCCAAAGCCATCAAGGCGTTATTGCCATAGTATCCCCGTATAAGTATGTTGAAGTCGACGACATACTCGCATATGCGCAAGAGAAGGCTGAGCAGCCTTTTATAGTGGTGCTTGATGAAATATATGACCCCCATAATTTAGGCTCGATACTCAGAACAGCTGAGGCCTGCGGAGTCCACGGTGTTATAATTTCCAAGAGGAGGGCTGTCGGGCTTACCCCTACAGTTGCAAAAGCTTCGGCAGGAGCGATAGAATACGTAAAAGTTGCAAAGGTGACCAATATAACGCAAACTTTGAAGTATCTTAAGGATAAGGGCATATGGGTTGCAGGAGCGGATATGGACGGCGAGAAATCCTATTTTGAGGAAGATATGACAGGCCCTATAGCGTTGGTTATAGGCAGCGAGGGCAGCGGAATAGGGAAGCTTGTCAAGGAAAACTGTGATTTTCTCGTTAAGCTTCCCATGAAAGGTAAGATATCTTCATTGAATGCAAGTGTTGCAGGAGCGGTTATGATGTATGAGATATTAAGGCAAAGGATTCTTAAGGGATAGGGTGGAACAAGTGACCAGGTGTTTAATTGTTGATGGATACAATATAATAAATTCCTGGCCTGAGTTAAAGGCTCTTGGAAGAAGCAATCTGGAGCATTCAAGGGATAAGCTCCTACAGCTTCTTGAAGATTACAGAGCTTACAAAGGGACCAGAGTGATCGTTGTCTTTGACGCTCATATGGTAAAAGGCAGTATGGAGAAGCATGAAAGCTATTTTAGCATAGAGGTCGTGTTCACTAAGGAAAACGAAACCGCGGATTCGTACATTGAAAGGCTTTCAGATGAGATGGGCAGGATGTATGACATAATTGTAGCTACCTCGGATTGGCTTGAGCAGCAGGTCGTGCTTGGCAGGGGCGCTGCAAGGATATCGGCAAGGGAGCTTCATTATGAGGTGATGAAAGCTAAAAAGGCCATGAATGATAAATATAAGCTTCGAAAGTCTGTTGAAAAGCATACTATAGAAAACCGAATAAATGAAGATATTTATAAAAAACTTGATAAAATCCGGCGCAAGCATTGATTTTACTTGACTTTAAATTTGTTATTAATGTATAATTATCATGTGAAACTGGACTCATTACTATACTTGGAGGCGTCGCTTTTGAAAAATTATGTCAAAGTTGAGGATTGCCATCAAAGTAAATATGACGATATGCTAGATGAGGAAATAGTTCATTTAGCAAAAAACGGAGATATAAAGGCACAAGAATTTATTATAAACAAGTATAAAAACTTTGTAAGGGCAAAAGCGCGTTCCTACTTTCTAATAGGAGCAGATAGAGAAGACATAATTCAGGAGGGCATGATAGGGCTTTATAAGGCAATAAGAGATTTCAAACAGGATAAGCTTTCTTCATTTAGGGCTTTTGCAGAGCTCTGCATAACAAGGCAGATAATTACGGCAATTAAGACTGCTACCCGACAGAAGCATATACCTTTGAATTCATATATATCGTTGAACAAGCCTATTTATGATGAAGAGTCGGATAGGACGCTTCTCGATGTGCTCTCCGGCGCAAGGGTGTCAGACCCTGAAGAGTTGGTTATAAGCAGGGAAGAGCTGGTGAGCATCGAGTCAAAGATAGGCGAAGTGCTAAGCGGACTTGAGTGGGAGGTTTTGAAGTCATATTTGGATGGCAAATCATATCAAGAAATTGCTTGTGATTTGGACAGGCATGCTAAATCTATAGATAATGCCCTCCAGAGAGTCAAGAGGAAACTGGAGAAATATTTAAGAACCAAGGATGTATAATCTACTTGACACTCAAATTAAACGATAGTAAAATAGTATAACGTAGTACGAAAATGCGGGCATGGCTCAATGGTAGAGTTCCGGCTTCCCAAGCCGGCGGTGCGGGTTCGATTCCCGTTGCCCGCTCCATGATGCGCTCATGTAGCTCAGTCGGCAGAGTGCGTCCTTGGTAAGGACGAGGTCACCGGTTCAATCCCGGTCATGAGCTCCAAAATTACATATTGCATTCATGGGTAATACGTTAAAGAGACCTGCTCTGTATGCTTTTATTTGATGCTTTTTCAATGCAATCGCTGTATAAAATTTTTTATAATGCTAAATTGTTCATGCTTGAAGTATGGATGTTATGTTTATAATAACAAAACACCAGGTTGAGTTTATTGTGAAGCGAAGCGGATCATCAAGACAAACGACCTTGATGTTTTGCTGAAGGAATTGAACTATTAGTTTGTTATATAATTTAATTTTAAATAAAAGATGTGCACTACGATACATTGGGGACGATTTTTACCGTGGAGAGAAATTGTCCTCTAACACATGCTAGAGTTTCTTACTTAATCCCCAAAGTAGTAAGTGTCTTCTAACAATTTATATGAGGAGGAAAAAAATATGGCAAAGGCTAAATATGAAAGGACAAAACCCCATGTAAACATTGGGACAATAGGACATGTCGATCACGGTAAGACAACATTGACGGCTGCTATAACATATGTTCTTGCAAAAGCAGGTAAAGCTCAAGCTACGGAATATGATGAAATCGATAAAGCGCCTGAAGAGAAAGCAAGAGGAATAACAATAAACACAGCGCATGTTGAGTATGAGACAGATAAAAGACACTATGCTCATGTTGACTGCCCGGGACATGCGGACTATGTAAAGAACATGATAACAGGAGCAGCACAGATGGATGGAGCAATACTTGTTGTTTCAGCAGCAGACGGCCCCATGCCTCAGACAAGGGAGCACATACTGCTGGCAAGGCAGGTAGGAGTTCCGTATATCATAGTATATCTTAATAAAGTTGATATGGTTGACGATCCCGAACTGATAGAATTAGTAGAGATGGAAGTAAGGGAGCTTCTAAATGAATATGGATTTCCAGGAGACGACACGCCAATAATAGTAGGGTCAGCACTAAAGGCACTGGAGAATCCTGATGATCCTAAATGGACGAAATCGATATATGAGCTATTGGATGCAATAGACACATATATACCCACACCAAAGAGAGCAACTGATAAACCGTTCCTGATGCCAGTAGAAGATGTGTTTACAATAACAGGACGTGGTACGGTTGCAACAGGAAGAGTTGAAAGAGGCACACTGAAGATAGGCGACGAAGTTGAGATAGTCGGCTTGACACAGGAGAAGAAAAAGACAGTTGTAACCGGAGTTGAGATGTTCAGGAAGACGCTTGACTATGCAGAAGCCGGAGACAATATCGGAGCACTGTTAAGGGGCATACAGAGGGATGAAGTTGAAAGAGGACAGGTACTTTGCAAACCGAATTCAATACATCCGCATATGCACTTTAAAGGGCAGGTATATGTGCTGAAGAAAGAAGAAGGTGGAAGGCATACACCGTTCTTCAATGGTTACAGGCCGCAGTTTTATTTCAGGACAACAGATGTAACGGGGACTATAAAACTACCTGAAGGCGAAGAGATGGTAATGCCTGGAGACAACACGAACATGGAAGTTGAGCTCATATCACCGATAGCAATGGAAGAAGGATTAAGGTTTGCTATTCGTGAAGGCGGGCATACTGTTGGATCAGGAGTTGTTTCAGAGATAATTGACAAATAGAGAGAAACTTTAATTCATAAGCATTACAAAAACATACTGCAAGAGAAGAGGATTGCCCTCTTCTCTTGCAGTATGTTTTGGCCTTGTTGAAGTTGTATGTTGATTTTTTAAATCTTTTCGGTTAAAATAATGTAGTATCGACTTGTAGCAAAACTTAGAAATGAATCGTATTTGTGATACAGACAATTTTATTATATTGTATAAAATATTAATTGATGGATAGACAATATTTAGGAGGTGTTGGCGGTGAGAGTTAAGGTTACTTTAGCTTGTACGGAATGCAAACAGAGAAATTATAATACTATGAAAAATAAAAAGAATGATCCTGATAGACTGGAAATGAAAAAATACTGCAGGTTCTGCAGGAAGCATACACTCCATAGGGAGACAAAGTAAGCCATGATTATCGGGGATGCACTTTAATTATAGATGCGGATATATTGTGTATTTCCTTTCATCTAAATATTGTTTAAGGATGTGAATTGAAATGGCTTTACAAGCAAACGCTAATTCTGGAAATAGTTCAAAATGGGCGAGATACGCAAATCCAGTTAATTGGTTTAAGAAGATATGGGGCTTTATAATAGACAGCAAAAATGAAATGAAGAAGATAACATGGCCTGAAAAGTCAAAAGTATATAGGTCTACAGGTGTTGTTATAGCTTCAGTCGTATTGATTGCACTGTTTATTTGGTTCGTTGATTCGCTTTTTAATAGGGGCTTGGGTTACTTCCTGCAATTAGTAAAATAAGAAGGAGGTAGGGGCGCGTTTAGTCCTTCATAATATGGCGGATAATTTAAAATGGTATGTAGTTCATACTTATTCAGGTTATGAAAATAAAGTAAAAGCAAATTTAGAGAAAACTGTTGAGAACAGAAGTCTTCAAAACTTAATACTGGACGTGCAAGTACCTATGGAGGATACTGTTGAGATGAAGAACGGCAAGAAGAAAGTCGTTCAGAGAAAAACATATCCCGGCTATGTGCTTGTCAAAATGTTGATGAATGATGACTCTTGGTATGTTGTAAGAAACACAAGAGGAGTGACAGGGTTTGTCGGGCCGGGTTCAAAACCAGTACCTTTAACAGATGCTGAAGTGCGTTCAATGGGAATTACTCAACCGCTAACAACAGTAGATATATCGGTAGGAGAAAATGTCAAGGTTGTTTCAGGTCCGTTTGAAAATTTTGTTGCCTCAGTACAGGAAATCAATTATGATAAAAAGAAGATAAAAGCTTTTGTAAATATGTTCGGTCGTGATACTCTTGTAGAGTTTGATTTTGAGCAGATACAGAAATTTGAGTAAGTTTTCTTGAAGGGTATTTATTGTCGGGGAGCATGCGAAAGATGATTTATTTTATGACGTATGCATGTTTACTGCTGTTTAAACCCTTTTAAGTGGGAGGGTTAAAAACCCGCCAAACCACATTTTTAAGGAGGTGTAAGTTCATGGCTAAGAAAGTAGTAGGAATAGTAAAACTTCAGATTCCTGCTGGGAAAGCAACACCAGCACCACCAGTTGGTCCAGCACTTGGACAGCATGGTGTAAACATTATGGGGTTCTGCAAAGAATTCAATGCAAAAACTGCTAAACAGGCCGGCTTGATAATACCTGTTGTAATTACGATTTATGCAGACAGATCCTTTAGTTTTATACTCAAAACTCCTCCAGCAGCTGTCTTGATAAAGAAAGCTTGCAATATCGAGAGCGGCTCTGGTGCGCCAAATAAAACAAAGGTGGCCAAACTCTCAAAAGCAAAATTAAAAGAGATCGCAGAGCTTAAAATGCCTGATTTAAATGCTGCAACAGTTGAAGCCGCAATGAGCATGGTAGCTGGAACAGCAAGAAGCATGGGCGTTGAAATAGCAGAGTAAAAGCATTGGAGTGGGAGGCTAAAACCGATATTACCACAAGGAGGGGAAAGCATGAAAAGAGGAAAAAATTATATAGATAGCGAAAAACTCATAGATAAGGGTACGCTATATTCACCACAGGAAGCAGTTGATTTAGTCGTAAAGACTTCTAAAGCAAAATTTGATGAAACAGTTGAACTGGCAGTAAGGCTTGGAGTAGATCCAAGACATGCCGATCAGCAGGTCAGAGGGACTGTAGTTCTTCCCCATGGAACAGGAAAAACCGTTAAGGTTCTTGTGTTTGCAAAGGGTGAAAAAGCCAAGGAAGCTGAAGCGGCGGGCGCAGATTATGTTGGCGCCGAAGAATTAATGCAAAAAATACAAAAAGAGAACTGGTTTGACTATGATGTGGTTGTCGCAACACCTGATATGATGGGTGTTGTAGGAAGATTGGGAAGGTTGCTTGGGCCTAAAGGACTTATGCCGAATCCTAAATCAGGCACTGTAACTTTTGACGTAGCAAAAGCTCTTTCCGAGATTAAAGCTGGTAAAGTTGAATATAGAGTAGATAAAACAAGCATTATACATGTACCTATAGGAAAGAAATCCTTTGGTGCTGAAAAACTCCATGAAAACTTTAAAGCATTGATGGACGCTATTGTGAAAGCTAGACCAGCTTCAGCAAAAGGACAGTATATGAAGAGCGTTGTTTTGTCAAGCACGATGGGGCCTGGAATCAAGGTTAATCCTGCAAGAGTGCTTGAATAGATCCGGAACTTGCAGATATGATTATAAAATCACATAATTGATTGACTGTAGACAGCAGGTGTATGATATTTTTTAATGTCATATTTAAATTTTGCCTGCCGAGGTTAGGTTTAAGTGGAATAAAAAACCTCTCTATTGCTACAGAGAGGTTTTTATTATGCAGCGAAGCGAATATCAAGACAAATTACATTGGTGTTTTGCCGCAGTTAGCATATGTTTAAGGAGGTGGACATTAATTGAGCATCAAAGAAGAAAAAGCAGCAAAAGTTCAGGAAATAAAAGAGAAGATCGATAAGGCCAAGGCAGTTATACTTGCAAATTATACTGGCGTTACGGTTGAAGAGGATACTGAACTCAGACGTAAATTCAGGGAAGCGGATGTTGAATATAAAGTCTATAAAAACACTTTAACATCAATCGCCGCAAAGCAGTCAGGTATAGAAGGTTTGGATGAATACCTGTCAGGCCCTACATCATTTGCATTTGGATATGATGACCCTACAGCTCCTGCAAGAATCTTAGCGAATTTCGCAAAAGAGCACAAAAAGCTTGATCTAAAATGCGGGATGATACAGGGAAAACTACTGGACACTGACAAAATAAAGGAATTTGCATCGATACCTCCAAGGGAAGTACTGATTGCAAAATTATTGGGAAGTTTGAAGTCTCCATTATCAAAATTTGCTTACCTTGTCAATGCGGTAAAGGAGAAAAAAGAGCAAGAAGCATAAAAATTTTAATGAAAAATTTCGGAGGTGTATAAAATGACGGCACAAGAAATAATTGATGCTATAAAAGGTATGAGCGTTTTAGAGTTAAATGAATTAGTAAAAGCTGCGGAAAAAGAATTCGGAGTAAGTGCGGCAGCACCAGTGGCAGCGGCACCAGGAGCGGCAGCGGCACCGGCAGAGGAGAAAACAGAATTTGATGTTGTACTTTCTGAAATAGGCCAGGCAAAGATAAAGGTTATAAAGGTTGTAAGAGAGATAACCGGACTTGGCTTAAAAGATGCAAAGGACCTTGTAGATGCGGCTCCAAAGGCTGTTAAGGAAGGCGTTTCAAAGGAAGAAGCAGAACAAATAAAGACAAAACTTACAGAAGTAGGAGCAGCTGTAGAAATAAAATAATCAACAAAATATCAAGGCGTGTGCTATATGCGCATCTTTTTATCAAATTACGGCATTACAAAAATGTAATGCCGTAATTTGATTTATAAGGTACATGCAACTTGCAATTTCACCAAGAACTTAAAAAGTGTGAACAGGTGAACAAGGATGCTCAAAAAATCAACATATTTGTTTAGCATAATCTTAAACAAAATATGGTAGACTTTTTTATTATATATTTATTTTAAATTTTAGGTCTTATTATAATTTTTTTATTGACACATCTATTGCAATATGTTACTATTACTAATTGCATTGATAATTAAGATATCATACAAAATAGGGTTTTTTACTCTTTTATAGAAAACATTATTGAATATTTTTTTTAATTATTGGAAACATTATATAGATAATGCCAATTATTAACCTTTTCTACCATTATGGCAAGAGCGTTTCAAAAATCAAAATATCGGAAAGGCTTTTGCTGAAAAGATGCTGAATTCAATGATATATATTTTTAAGCGTGAAATGATGCATCTCTATAATCCGTCGACCTTATAATTGTAGATTGGCGTATTATCATATTATAAAGTTAGCGGATTTCATGGATTGTTTTTGCAATTCTTGCTCTTAAAGTTGACAATCCATATAAGCTTTTAGAAAAGGTATTTTAAGTATTTTATGCTTTGGGAATCTATGTTTTATAAGGGGTGAAGATTAATGGTACATCCTGTTCAAGTAGGCAAAAGAACTAGAATGAGTTTTTCAAGAATACACGAAGTATTGGATATGCCGAATTTGATCGAGGTTCAACTGAATTCTTACAAATGGTTTTTGGATGAGGGTCTAAAAGAAGTTTTTGATGACATTAATCCCATACAGGATTATACCGGGAATTTAGTGCTTGAGTTTACGGATTACTCGCTTGACATGGACAATATAAAGTATTCAGTTGAAGAATGCAAGGAAAGAGATACTACATATGCTGCCCCATTAAAAGTAAGGGTAAGGCTAATAAACAGAGAAACAGGTGAAGTAAAGGAACAGGAAGTTTTTATGGGGGATTTCCCTCTGATGACTGAACAGGGCACTTTCATCATAAACGGAGCAGAAAGGGTAATAGTAAGTCAGCTTGTTCGTTCCCCTGGAGTGTATTATGCGGAAACCTTAGATAAGTCAGGCAAGAAGCTCTACTCTTCAACACTTATACCCAATCGTGGAGCCTGGTTAGAATATGAAACAGATTCAAATGATGTGGTTTCTGTTCGCATAGACAGGACAAGAAAATTGCCTATTACTGTACTTTTAAGAGCATTGGGCATTGGTACCGATGCGCAGATATATGAGTTTTTTGGAGAAGATGAAAGACTCAAAAGTACAATAGGCAAGGACAATACTAAGACCAAGGATGAAGGCCTGATTGAGGTGTACAAAAGGTTAAGACCTGGCGAGCCTCCTACGGTTGAAAGCGCAATATCACTTCTTGACGCTTTGTTTTTTGATCCAAAGCGATATGATCTTTCAAAAGTCGGGCGTTACAAATTCAATAAAAAATTAGCTCTATTTTCCAGGATAACTGGACATATAATTGCAGATACGGTGACTGATCCTGAAACCGGGGAAGTGATTATTGAAGAAGGCAAAAAAGTAGACAGGGAAACTGCCATGAAGATCCAGAATTCCGGGATAAACCAGGTATATCTGTTGGTCGACGGCAAAAGGATAAAGGTATTTGGAAATCATTTTGTAAATATTTACAAGATGAATATAAAATATAGGATAGATGATTTGAAGATAAAAGAAATGGTGTATTATCCTGTATTAAAAGAAATACTCGAACAATCCAAATCAGAAGACGAGTTTAGATCGTCGATAAAATCAAGGATGGGCGAACTTGTACCGAAACATATTATAAAGGATGATATATACGCTTCCATAAATTATGATCTGAATTTGATATATGGAATAGGCCGCACTGATGATATCGACCATCTTGGAAACAGAAGGTTGAGATCGGTTGGAGAACTTTTGCAAAATCAGTTTAGGATAGGTCTATCAAGGATGGAGAGGGTAGTAAAGGAAAGGATGACTATCCAGGACCTGGATGTTATAACCCCTCAGGCATTGGTGAATATAAGACCTGTTGCAGCAGCCATAAAGGAGTTTTTCGGAAGCTCACAGCTTTCACAGTTCATGGACCAGACCAATCCTTTATCTGAACTTACTCATAAAAGAAGGCTGTCTGCTCTAGGACCTGGCGGTTTGTCAAGGGAGAGAGCAGGGTTTGAGGTAAGAGACGTTCATTATTCACATTATGGACGTATGTGTCCTATTGAAACTCCTGAAGGTCCTAATATAGGACTTATAGGTTCACTTTCAACATATGCAAAAGTAAATGAATACGGTTTTATTGAGACTCCATACCGCAGGGTCGATAAATCGAGAGGTATAGTTACAAATGAGATAGTATATCTCACGGCCGATGAAGAGGATGAATATGTGATAGCTCAGGCCAATGAACCGCTTGATGCGGAAGGAAGATTCTTAAACAAGAGAGTTACGTCGAGAGCTGCAGTTGATATAGTTGTTGTACCAAATACTGAGGTTGACCTTATGGATGTGTCGCCAAAGCAGCTCGTATCGGTCGCTACGGCTATGATTCCGTTTCTTGAAAACGATGATGCCAACCGTGCGCTTATGGGTTCAAACATGCAGCGTCAGGCAGTTCCGCTTATAAAAACTGAATCTCCTATTGTGGGCACGGGAATTGAGTATAGAGCGGCTAAAGATTCAGGCATAATACCTCTTGCCAAAAATGACGGCATAGTTGTAAAGGTTAGTGCGGATGATATAAAGATAAAGCGTGATTCCGACGGAGGATATGATGTATATAAGCTCCTGAAGTTTAAACGTTCAAACCAAGGTACTACAATAAATCAAAGACCGATAGTCAAAAAAGGTGATATAGTCAAAAAAGGCGATGTTGTTGCAGATGGACCTTCTACCGATATGGGAGAGATCGCATTGGGCAAAAACATATTGATGGGATTTATGAGCTGGGAAGGATATAATTACGAAGATGCTATGCTTATATCTGAGGAGCTTGTAAAAAATGATGTGTTTACATCGATTCATATAGAGGAATATGAGGCTGAAGCAAGAGATACAAAACTTGGACCTGAAGAGATTACAAGGGATATACCAAATGTCGGTGAAGAAGCTATAAAAGATTTGGATGATAGAGGAATAATAAGGATAGGAGCAGAAGTCAGGGCAGGCGATATACTTGTCGGTAAAGTCACCCCAAAGGGAGAGACCGAGCTTACTGCAGAGGAGAGACTTCTTCGTGCTATTTTTGGAGAAAAAGCAAGAGAAGTCAGGGATACATCGCTTAGAGTCCCACATGGCGAAGCAGGTATAATAGTTGATGTAAAAGTATTTACAAGGGAAAACGGCGATGAACTGCCGCCCGGAGTAAATGAACTGGTTAGATGCTATATTGCCCAAAAAAGGAAGATTTCAGTTGGCGACAAGATGGCAGGAAGGCATGGTAACAAGGGTGTTATCTCCAGGGTGCTTCCTGAAGAAGATATGCCTTTCCTACCTGACGGCAGGCCGCTTCAGATAGTTTTAAATCCACTAGGCGTACCTTCCCGTATGAACATAGGACAGGTGCTGGAGGTACATCTTGGGTTTGCGGCTCAAAGATTGGGATGGCATGTTGCAACCCCTGTTTTCGATGGCGCAAATGAAACTGAAATAATGGATTTACTTGAAAAGTCAGGCATAAGCAGAGACGGCAAGACCGTTTTAAGGGATGGAAGGACCGGTGATCCCTTTGACAATCGTGTAACGGTTGGATATATGTATATTTTAAAGCTTGCTCACCTTGTCGATGATAAGATACATGCAAGATCCACTGGACCTTACTCATTGGTAACCCAGCAGCCTTTAGGCGGCAAAGCGCAATTTGGCGGCCAGAGGTTTGGCGAGATGGAAGTTTGGGCTTTGGAAGCTTATGGTGCAGCTCATACTCTTCAGGAAATCTTGACCGTAAAATCAGATGATGTCGTGGGACGTGTAAAGACATATGAATCCATTGTAAAGGGCGAGAATATACCTGAACCCGGTGTTCCTGAATCATTCAAAGTGCTGATAAAAGAACTTCAATCGCTTTGCCTTGATGTTAAGGTGCTTTCCGACAACAAGCAGGAGATTCCTATAAAAGAGTCGGTAGACGACGATTCAGAGGATCTTGATGTCAATATAGAAGGCAGGGAAGATTCTGTGCCTTCAGGAGAACCTACTACTGGTGAACCGGAGAATGAGGAACAACCTGAAGAAGATGAAGATTTTGATCTTAATATAGAAGATTTTAATATTCCTAGCACTGAAGAAAATAATACACCGGAAAATGAGGAAAATACCAAGCAGCCGCCTGATGATGATTTTGATGACGATGATTTTGATGATGGCTTTGATGGTGATAAATAAAAAGATGAAGGGAGGATGTCCCCTTGTTTGAACTTAACAATTTTGATTCAATTCAGATAGGTCTTGCTTCTCCTGAAAAGATCAGAGAGTGGTCTAGAGGTGAGGTTAAGAAACCTGAAACAATCAATTACAGGACCCTCAAGCCTGAAAAGGATGGCCTGTTTTGTGAAAGGATATTTGGCCCTACCAAGGATTGGGAATGCCACTGCGGTAAGTATAAGAGAATCAGATATAAAGGAATTGTTTGTGATAGATGCGGAGTAGAGGTTACAAAATCCAAAGTAAGGCGTGAAAGGATGGGGCACATCGAGCTTGCAGCTCCCGTATCCCATATATGGTACTTTAAAGGAATACCATCGAGGATGGGACTTATGCTTGATATGTCGCCAAGGGCATTGGAGAAAGTTTTATATTTTGCCGCATACGTAGTAATAGATCCGGGAACCACTCCCCTTGCAAAAAAGCAGCTTTTGACTGACAGGGAATATAGAGAAGCTCAAGAAAAGTATGGCCTAAACGCTTTTGAAGCAGGGATGGGTGCTGAATCAATAAAGAAACTTTTAAAAGAGATTGATCTTGATGTACTATCTAAGGAATTAAGAGATGATTTAAAAAACAGTTCCGGACAAAAAAAAGTGCGCATAATAAAAAGGCTGGAAGTTGTTGAAGCATTTAGAAAGTCCGGGAATAAACCTGAATGGATGATACTTGATGTTGTTCCTGTCATTCCGCCGGATTTAAGGCCTATGGTTCAGCTTGATGGCGGAAGGTTTGCAACATCTGATTTAAATGATCTGTACAGAAGGGTTATAAACCGTAACAATAGGTTAAAAAGGCTTCTTGATCTTCAAGCTCCAGATATTATTGTAAGAAATGAGAAGAGGATGCTTCAAGAAGCGGTTGATGCGCTGATAGATAATGGCAGAAGAGGAAGACCTGTTACAGGACCTGGGAACAGGCCGCTTAAATCTCTTTCCGATATGCTAAAAGGCAAACAGGGAAGGTTTAGACAAAATCTTCTTGGAAAGCGTGTTGACTATTCAGGGCGTTCAGTTATAGTTGTAGGACCTGAACTTAAGATGTATCAGTGCGGTCTTCCTAAGGAAATGGCTCTTGAGCTGTTTAAACCTTTTGTAATGAAGAAACTTGTTGAGGAAGGTCAAGCGCATAACATAAAGAGTGCAAAGAGGATGGTGGAGAGGGTAAAACCTGAAGTATGGGATGTGCTCGAAGAAGTTATAAAGGACCATCCAGTGCTTTTAAACCGTGCTCCTACATTGCACAGGCTTGGGATTCAGGCATTTCAGCCGGTACTTGTAGAAGGAAGGGCTATAAAGCTCCATCCGCTTGCTTGTACTGCTTATAATGCCGATTTCGACGGCGATCAGATGGCGGTTCATGTTCCTCTTACAGTTGAGGCTCAGGCTGAAGCGAGATTTCTGATGCTTGCCGCCAATAACATATTAAAACCTCAGGATGGAAAACCTGTCGTTGTGCCTACTCAGGATATGGTGCTTGGTTCTTACTATCTTACGATAACAAAAAGCGGTGAGCCGGGGGAAGGCAGGGTATTTGCAACGCCGGACGAAGTTATTATGGCTTACAGCTTAAAGCAGATAGGACTGCATGCTGCTATTAAAGTGAGGGTAAGCAGGGAATATGAGGGTAAGACATATACGAATATAATAGATACAACGCCTGGGAAGATAATTTTCAATGAATCAATACCCCAGGATTTAGGCTTTGTTGACAGGAGTATTCCTGAAAACGTATGCAAGATGGAGATAGATTTTCTTGTAGATAAGAAAAATTTAGGAAAGATAATCGATAGATGCTATAAAGCTCATGGGCCGACAGGTACGGCGCTCATGCTGGATAAAATTAAAGCTAAGGGTTATCATTATTCAACGATAGGTGCCATTACGGTTTCCATATCGGACATGATAATACCTGCTGAAAAAGAGAAACTTCTTTCAAAAGCTGATTCAGACATTGATAAGATCGAGAAGATGTATAGGAGAGGACTTATATCCGATGAAGAAAGATATGAAAAGGTTATATCGGAGTGGACTCAAACCACAGACAAGGTAACCGATGCACTGATGCATAGCCTTGATAAATTCAATCCTATATATATGATGGCAAATTCAGGAGCCAGGGGCTCGAAAAACCAGATAAGACAGCTTTGCGGTATGAGGGGATTGATGGCAAATCCATCAGGTAAGATAATAGAGCTTCCTATAAAAGCTTCGTTCCGTGACGGCTTGAATGTATTGGAATACTTCATATCCACTCATGGTGCAAGAAAAGGTTTAGCAGATACGGCTCTTAGGACCGCTGACTCAGGATACCTGACAAGAAGGCTGGTAGATGTAAGCCAGGATGTAATAATCAGGGAAGAAGATTGTGGCACCGATAAGGGAGTATGGGTAAGCGATATCAGAGAAGGCAATGAAATAATAGAAAGCTTTAAAGATAGGATCATAGGAAGGTATCTTGCAGCTGATATAACCGATCCTAAAACAGGTGAGGCTATAGCAGAGAAGAACCAGTTTGTTACAGAAGCACTTGCTACAAAGCTCATAAAAGCTGGAATTAAAAAAGCATATATAAGGACTGTTCTTACATGCAGGTGCAGGTATGGCATATGCTCTAAGTGCTATGGAGCAAATCTTGCAACAGGGCAGAGAGCAGACATAGGCGAAGCTGTAGGAATAATTGCGGCACAGGCAATAGGAGAGCCTGGAACACAGCTTACAATGAGGACCTTCCATACCGGAGGGGTTGCCGGTGCTGATATTACACAAGGACTTCCGAGGGTCGAAGAGCTGTTCGAAGCAAGAAAGCCGAAAGGTCTTGCTACCATATCTGAAATATCAGGTGTGGTCAAAATAAGCGAGACCAAAAAGAAAAGGGAAGTTATTGTTACATCTGAAAACGGAGAATCCAAAACATATCAGATACCATATGGTTCAAGGCTCAAGGTTTCAGATGGATCCGTAATAGAGGCTGGAGATGAACTGACCGAAGGATCAGTCAACCCGCATGATATACTGGCAGTAAAGGGTGTAGATGCTGTCAGGGCATATCTATTGTCCGAAGTCCAGAAAGTATACAGGATACAGGGTGTTGAGATTAATGACAAGCATGTAGAGGTAATAATCAGAAGCATGCTAAGAAAGATCAAAGTGGATGATCCGGGAGATACGGATTTGCTTCCGGGTGGTCTGGTAGATATGTTTGAGTTCGAAGATGAAAACAAAAGAGTGGAAAACTTAGGGCTTAAAAAAGCTAACGGCAAGGTCGCACTGCTTGGCATAACAAAAGCTGCTTTGGCAACGGATTCATTCCTGTCGGCTGCCTCATTCCAGGAAACCACAAGAGTGCTTACTGATGCAGCTATAAAAGGAAAGGTAGATCCTCTGGTAGGACTTAAGGAAAATGTTATCCTAGGAAAGCTTATACCTGCTGGTACTGGAATGCCAAGATATAAATCGATTGCAGTGCATCCGAAAGTAGACGGTGAATGATTTTTGATATATTTATATTATTTGCGATGCAATCGTTAGAGTTGACAATGCATATTTGCAAATGTTAAAATAATCAATGTGTGATTTTTTGTAAATTAGCAACAAAACCTCTCTTTGGGAAAGATTTTGTTGCTATGTGGTTTTTAACTCTCTTTTGATGATGTGTGTAAAGAGGTTCAAGCTCGGGCGATGGGCGTGAAAATTCTCTTTAATATGGAGGGGGAGATATAATGATTGGCTTACAAGGGAAAAAAGTTGTAGGAGTGAAACAGACTTTAAAGGTTATAAAAGGCGGAAAGGCTTCCATTGTGTACATTGCAAAGGATGCTGAAGACAGGGTAACAATTCCTGTCAGTGAGCTTTGCAGGCAAAATAGTATAGAACTTATCTATGTCAACACGATGAAAGAGTTAGGCCATATGTGTGGTATTGATGTTGGTGCTGCAACTGCAGCATTGATAAATGAATAGATAATCTGAAAGGAGGTGTACAAATGCCTACAATTAATCAATTAGTGAAAAAAGGCAGAAAAAAGATTACAAGGAAATCTACTGCCCCTGCACTAAAAGAATGTCCTCAAAAAAGGGGTGTATGTACTGTTGTAAAAACAACAACACCGAAGAAGCCGAATTCAGCTTTGAGAAAGATAGCAAGAGTTAGGCTCGTAAATGGTATAGAAGTTACATCATACATTCCAGGTATAGGACATAACCTTCAGGAACACTCTGTTGTACTTATAAGGGGTGGAAGGGTTAAGGATCTGCCAGGTGTAAGGTATCATATAATAAGAGGTACGATGGATGCAGCTGGAGTTGCAGACAGGAAACAGGGCAGGTCTAAGTACGGTGCAAAGAAGCCGAAAAAATGAACTATGTAATAGTGCTTTTGTACGGAGCAACTATTTATTATATAACGAGGTGGTAGATGTCCCCACTTTCAGTGGCGGGTATCACTTCGGTCTTCAGGCGTAAAGCTTTTTTCGCCTCGTTGAAACGCGCAAAGGTAAGAAATTTTTCTACTGATGCGTTATAAATTTGCATAAGTGCAGAGCACTGACGGCGTAAAGCAGAGCGGCAGCATAGCCGTGAGCGTACAGCCGAGTACCGATGATATAAATTTATTGTTAAGGAGGGAAGACAAGTGCCGAGAAAAGGATATATAGCAAAGAGAGATGTTCTACCTGATCCTCTTTATAACAGCAAGGTTGTTACTAAATTGATTAACAATTTGATGATAGACGGAAAAAAAGGCGTAGCCCAAAAGGTTTGCTATGGCGCTTTTGAAATAATGAGGACAAAAACAGGTAAGGAGCCTTTGGAAGTATTCGAAGCAGCTATGAATAATGTAATGCCGATTCTTGAAGTCAAAGCTAGGCGTATCGGCGGCGCCACATACCAGGTACCAATTGAGGTAAGAGCAGATAGAAGGCAGACACTTGGTATCAGATGGATTCTTGAGTCAGCCCGTAAACGTGGCGAGAAATACATGAGGGAAAGACTTGCAGGAGAACTTATTGATGCTTCGAATAATACCGGGGCTGCAGTAAAGAAAAGAGAAGATACCCATAAAATGGCTGAAGCTAACAAGGCATTTGCACATTACAGATGGTAATAAATACAAATTTTATACCAGGGCTGCATCTTTGTGCAGAAGTTTATAGTTTTTGCTGAATTTTTGGGAACTATAATATTAATTGTTTTTGGAAAGGAGGATTACTGTGCCTAGGCAGTTTGAACTAGATAAAGTAAGAAATATTGGAATAATGGCTCATATTGATGCAGGAAAGACCACTACGACAGAAAGGATTCTTTTCTACACCGGTAAGACCCATAAAATGGGCGAAGTGCATGATGGAGAAGCAACTATGGACTGGATGGTGGAAGAACAGGAAAGAGGTATTACCATAACCTCTGCAGCCACGACAACACGTTGGAAAGGCCATGTTATCAACATCATTGATACGCCGGGGCACGTAGATTTTACAGTTGAGGTTGAAAGGTCCCTCCGTGTTCTCGATGGTTCAGTTGCAGTCTTCTGTGCCAAAGGTGGGGTTGAACCGCAATCAGAAACAGTCTGGAGACAGGCTGATAAATATAACGTTCCACGTATTTCGTTTGTAAATAAAATGGATATAATGGGGGCAGATTTCTTCAACGTCATAAAAATGATGAAGGATAGGCTTCATGCCAATGCTGTCCCAGTACAGATTCCTATAGGTAAGGAAGATTCATTCAAAGGTGTTGTCGACCTTATAAGAAATGATGCTGTGATATATATAGATGAGCTTGGGACAAAAAGCGAAGAGACAAAAATACCTGATGATTTAAAGGACCTTGCAAAAGAATACAGAGATAAACTTCTGGAAACTGTTGCAGATCTGGATGATAATCTGGCGATGAAATATCTTGAAGGCGAAGAAATTACTGAAGATGAGATAAGGTCAGCACTGAGGGCCGGTACTATAGAAGGCAAGATTTCTCCTGTTTTATGCGGCTCGTCATATAAAAATAAAGGAGTTCAACCTTTGATTGATGCTATTGTATATTATCTGCCTTCTCCTCTTGATATGCCTCCTGTAAGGGGCATTGATCCTGATACTCAGGAAGATATAGAGATTCCTGCCGGCGATGATGAGCCGTTTTCGGCTCTTGCATTTAAGATAATGGCTGATCCATTTGTAGGAAAGCTTGCATTCTTCAGGGTGTATTCGGGCGCTATAAAAGCAGGGTCATATGTGTTTAACTCTAGCAAGAATAAAAAAGAGAGACTGGGCAGAATACTGAGGATGCACGCAAACCATAGAGAAGATATCGATGAGGTAAGAACAGGAGATATTGCTGCTGCGGTAGGGCTTAAAGATGTGACTACAGGTGATACTCTGTGTTCGGAAGATAAACCGATAGTGCTGGAATCGATGGAGTTCCCTGAACCTGTTATAAGAGTTGCAATAGAGCCTAAGTCGAAAGCAGCGCAGGATAAGATGGGAATCGGCCTATCAAAACTTGCTGAGGAGGATCCTACGTTTAAGACATATACTGACCAGGAAACAGGACAGACAATTATTGCAGGCATGGGAGAGCTTCACCTTGAGATAATTGTAGATAGGCTTATGAGAGAGTTCAAGGTAGAAGCTAATGTTGGTAAGCCGCAGGTTGCATACAAGGAAACTATAAAAAAGCCTGTTAAGATTGAAGGAAAATTCATAAGACAATCCGGAGGCCGTGGACAGTATGGCCATGTAGTGCTTAAACTTGAACCGAAAGAAAGGGGTACTGGCTACGAATTCGTAAACAAGATTGTCGGAGGAGCTATACCTAAAGAATATATACCAGCGGTTGATGCAGGTGTTCAGGGTGCGATGGAAAGCGGAATATTAGGTGGATATCCTGTAGTGGACGTGAAAGTTACACTGGTCGATGGTTCATACCATGAAGTCGACTCATCAGAAATGGCATTTAAGATTGCAGGTTCCATGGCATTTAAGGATGGTATGGCAAAGGCAAATCCGGTACTGGTTGAACCTATTATGAAGGTTGAAGTATTCGTACCTGAAGAATATATGGGCGATGTAATCGGTGATTTGAATTCAAGAAGAGGCAGGATCGAAGGCATGGAACCACGGTCAGGAGCAGAGGTTATAAGAGCATTTGTTCCCTTGGCTGAGATGTTTGGATATGCTACATCTTTAAGATCCAGGACTCAAGGAAGAGGCAACTATTCCATGGAGTTCCATCACTATGACGAAGTGCCTAAGAATATAGCTGATACGATAATAGGCGTCAAATAATATTGATTTTTGAGCAATCCAAGTGAGTGTGAACAGGCGAGAAGGATGCTCAAAATCAACACCTTTGTTAAACAGGACTTTAATTAAAACTTGGTTCATTATAGAAGAGATAAAATGCAAGTAGTATTGTAATAGGGAGGAAAAAAATATGGCAAAGGCTAAATATGAAAGGACAAAACCCCATGTAAACATTGGGACAATAGGACATGTCGATCACGGTAAGACAACATTGACGGCTGCTATAACATATGTTCTTGCAAAAGCAGGTAAAGCTCAAGCTACGGAATATGATGAAATCGATAAAGCGCCTGAAGAGAAAGCAAGAGGAATAACAATAAACACAGCGCATGTTGAGTATGAGACAGATAAAAGACACTATGCTCATGTTGACTGCCCGGGACATGCGGACTATGTAAAGAACATGATAACAGGAGCAGCACAGATGGATGGAGCAATACTTGTTGTTTCAGCAGCAGACGGCCCCATGCCTCAGACAAGGGAGCACATACTGCTGGCAAGGCAGGTAGGAGTTCCGTATATCATAGTATATCTTAATAAAGTTGATATGGTTGACGATCCCGAACTGATAGAATTAGTAGAGATGGAAGTAAGGGAGCTTCTAAATGAATATGGATTTCCAGGAGACGACACGCCAATAATAGTAGGGTCAGCACTAAAGGCACTGGAGAATCCTGATGATCCTAAATGGACGAAATCGATATATGAGCTATTGGATGCAATAGACACATATATACCCACACCAAAGAGAGCAACTGATAAACCGTTCCTGATGCCAGTAGAAGATGTGTTTACAATAACAGGACGTGGTACGGTTGCAACAGGAAGAGTTGAAAGAGGCACACTGAAGATAGGCGACGAAGTTGAGATAGTCGGCTTGACACAGGAGAAGAAAAAGACAGTTGTAACCGGAGTTGAGATGTTCAGGAAGACGCTTGACTATGCAGAAGCCGGAGACAATATCGGAGCACTGTTAAGGGGCATACAGAGGGATGAAGTTGAAAGAGGACAGGTACTTTGCAAACCGAATTCAATACATCCGCATATGCACTTTAAAGGGCAGGTATATGTGCTGAAGAAAGAAGAAGGTGGAAGGCATACACCGTTCTTCAATGGTTACAGGCCGCAGTTTTATTTCAGGACAACAGATGTAACGGGGACTATAAAACTACCTGAAGGCGAAGAGATGGTAATGCCTGGAGACAACACGAACATGGAAGTTGAGCTCATATCACCGATAGCAATGGAAGAAGGATTAAGGTTTGCTATTCGTGAAGGCGGGCATACTGTTGGATCAGGAGTTGTTTCAGAGATAATTGACAAATAGAGAGAAACTTTAATTCATAAGCATTACAAAAACATACTGCAAGAGAAGAGGATTGCCCTCTTCTCTTGCAGTATGCTAAAGTATTTCTTGACCTGATATGTTGTTTTATAGTAAAATATAAGAGTTGTGATGTTATTGGATATGGCGATGAGGCAAGAGGTTGCTTAACTTTTTAAGGGAATTCTTGCTGAGAATGTCCGAAAAAGTAATCGGGCGACAGGGGTAAAGTAAACTCTGGGTATTTATTTTTTGGTATTAGTAATGAAACACCTGGTACAGTTTATGGATATCCTGTGTCGTACGTAAAGAAATAGCGTGCGATGAAAAGGAGGGAGTAAAATGGCAAATCAGAAAATCAGGATCAGACTTAAAGCATTTGATCATGGCATACTTGACCAGTCAGCTGAAAAAATAGTTGATGCCGCCAAGAAAACAGGTGCAAGGGTATCAGGCCCAGTTCCGCTTCCCACTGAGAAGGATGTGGTGACAGTGCTTAGGGCACCACATAAATATAAGGATTCAAGGGAGCAGTTCGAGATTAGGACCCACAAAAGGCTTATCGATATATTAAGCCCGACCCCAAAGACGGTTGATGCTTTAATGAGGCTGGATCTGCCGGCCGGTGTCGATATTGAAATCAAATTATAGTGATAGAAAATTTATGCGATAGATTCGTTTAAAACGAACTATCATGACCGCAATAGCGTGCAGCATGTTCAAGATAAACATTGCACGACAGCGATCCGCTGATATGTTGAGGAGGTGCAGTTATGAAAAAAGCAATCATTGGTAGAAAAGTAGGTATGACGCAGATATTTGATGAAGCTGGCAAGGTTATACCTGTATCTGTTGTTTTAGCAGGACCATGTGTTGTCACCCAAAAGAAAACAGTTGAAAAAGATGGGTATAGTGCAATTCAGGTAGGCTATGAAGACATAAGAGAAAAGCTTGTTAACAAGCCTTTAAAAGGGCATTTTGTTAAGCCCGGGATCAGTCCTAAAAGATTTTTAAAAGAGCTGAGGATTAAAGATGCTGATAAATTTAATGTCGGCGATGTATTAAAAGCTGATGTATTTGCTTCAGGGGAAAAAGTTGACGTAGCCGGAGTATCCAAAGGAAAGGGATACCAAGGCGTGATTAAAAGATGGAATGCCAAGAGAGGGCCTACAACACACGGTTCAAAATATCACAGAGCCGTAGGCTCGATGGGAGCATCGTCATTTCCATCAAGAACATTCAAGAACAAACATATGCCTGGTCATATGGGAAATGCAAATGTTACGGTTCAAAACCTTGAAGTGGTAAAGGTCGTTCCGGATAAGAACTTGATTTTGATAAGAGGCGGAATTCCGGGACCCAGAAAAGGATTAGTTTTTATAAAGGATTCAGTAAAGGCTTTATAAGTCTTGATGGAAAGGAGGATTTAATATGCCTAAAGTGGGTTTATACAATATAAATGGTGAGCAGGTTGGAGATTTAGAATTATCCGAGAACGTGTTTGGCATTGAAGTAAATAAAGAAGCTATGCATCAAGTGGTTAAAATGCAATTAGCGAATAAAAGGCAGGGTACCCAGTCAGCATTGACAAGGGGTGAGGTTTCCGGAGGCGGTATAAAACCGTGGAGACAAAAGGGAACCGGTAGAGCAAGGCAGGGTTCAATCAGAGCACCACAGTGGATACATGGTGGGGTTGTGTTTGCACCAAAACCAAGGGATTACAGCTATACATTGCCTAAAAAAATAAAAAGATTGGCTATGAAATCTGCTCTGTCATCAAAAGTTGCTGAAAACGAATTGATTGTACTTGATAGTTTGAAGATAGAAGAGCCTAAGACAAAGGTTATAGCAAATATGCTTAAAAGTTTCGGAGCGAAAAAGGCTTTGATTGTGGTTTTGGAAAAAGATGAGCCTGTATATAGATCAGCAAGAAATATAGAAGGTGCAGCAGTTCTTCCTGTCAACAATTTAAATGTGTACGACATATTAAAATACGAAAAGTTTATAATAACCAGAGATGCCGTTTCCAAGGTTGAGGAGGTGCTGGCGTAATGGAAAGTGTTTATGATATTCTTAAAAGACCTGTTATAACTGAAAAAAGCATGGCAGCCATGGGAAACAGAAAGTACACTTTTATGGTTGATATACATGCTAATAAATATGAAATAAAAGAAGCTGTTGAAAAGATATTTGGAGTTAAAGTACAGAGTATATGCACAATGAAAATGCAGGGTAAAGAAAAAAGAGTAGGCGTGCATATAGGCAGAAGGCCTGAATCCAAAAAGGCTATTGTGACACTTACTCCTGACAGCAAAACCATAGAATTATTCCAAGCATGATTTGTTGATTAGTTAAGAGCTACAGAAGGAGGGATTTAGAATGGCAATTAAGGCATACAAGCCAACTTCACCAGGCAGAAGGGGTATGACGGTATCAACATTTGAAGAAGTAACCAAAAACAAACCTGAGAAGTCACTCACCGTCAGTTTGAAGAGAAGCGGCGGAAGGAATGTCCAGGGTAAGATTTCAGTTCGCCATATTGGCGGTGGAAATAAGATAAAATATAGGATAATCGATTTCAAAAGAGATAAGGATGATATACCTGCAAAGGTGGCATCTATAGAATATGATCCAAACAGGACGGCTTATATTGCATTGCTCAATTATGCTGACGGCGCAAAGAGGTATATAATAGCTCCTCTTGGACTAAAAGTAGGGGATACGGTTGTATCAGGCGAGAAGTCGGATATCAAAATCGGCAATGCGCTTCCTTTAAAGGATATCCCGGTCGGCACATTTATTCATAACATAGAGTTAAGAGCCGGCATGGGCGGCCAGCTGGTACGTGCGGCAGGCGGAGGTGCGCAGCTGATGGCAAAGGAAGGAAATTATGCGCAGGTAAGGCTTCCGTCAAACGAGGTCAGAATGATAAGAATGGAATGCAGGGCTACGATCGGCACTGTAGGAAATGCAACGAATGAAATCGTTAACCTTGGCAAAGCAGGCAGAAAAAGACATATGGGTATAAGGCCAACGGTAAGAGGCTCTGTAATGAACCCGGTTGATCATCCACACGGCGGTGGAGAAGGAAAGGCACCTATTGGGCATCCAGGACCTATGACTCCATGGGGCAAACCTGCACTTGGATATAAAACAAGGAAGCATAATAAATATTCAAATAGGCTTATCGTAAAGGGAAGAAATGCAAAATAGGATAATCTGTAACCTTTGTGAAGGGAGGCAAGAGATTTGAGTAGATCAATAAAAAAAGGCCCATTTGTTCAGGAATCACTTCTTAAAAAGATAGTTGAGATGAACAAAAAAGGTGAAAAGAAAGTTATAAAAACCTGGTCAAGGAGTTCAACGATTTTTCCACAAATGGTGGGCCACACAATAGCCGTTCATGATGGCAGAAAGCATGTGCCTGTATATATAACCGAAGATATGGTCGGCCATAAATTGGGCGAATTTTCAGTGACGAGAACGTTTAGAGGGCATGGCAGCCATACCGAAAAATCAACAGAGTTGAAATAGCCATAGAAGGGAGGTTAAAATATGGAAGCTAGAGCTATAGCTAGATACGTGAGAATATCTCCAAGAAAGGTGAATATAGTCTTAAGGCTTATAAGGGGCAAAGATGTAAAGGAAGCCCTTGCAATACTCAAGTTTACTCCTAAATCTGCATCTGAAATCGTAACCAAGATTATTAAATCTGCTGTGGCGAATGCAGAAAATAACCATGAGATGAATGCAGATAATTTATATATAGCTGAATCCTATGCAAACCAGGGGCCCACTCTAAAGAGATTTCAGCCTCATGCACAGGGCAGGGCATTTAGAATAAAGAAAAGAACAAGTCATATTACAGTAGTTGTGAAAGAAAAAGCGTAAAGGAGGGATTAGATTGGGTCAGAAAGTACATCCGCATGGACTTAGAGTCGGCGTGATAAAAGATTGGAATGCAAAATGGTATGCTAATAATAAAAATTTCGCAGACTTTTTAATAGAAGATAATAAAATTAGAAAATATGTAAAATCCAAACTTTATACAGCTGGCATTTCAAAGACTGAAATTGAAAGAGCAGCGAACAGGGTTAAGCTGAATATATTTACCGCTAAACCCGGCATAGTGATTGGAAGAGGCGGAGAAGGCGTTGATAAGCTTAAAAAGGAGCTTGAAAAGTTAACAGGCAAGAATGTGCTTATCAATATAGTAGAAGTTAAGAATCCGGAAACAGATGCACAATTGGTTTCGGAAAATATTGCAGCTCAACTTGAAAAAAGGATTTCTTTCAGAAAAGCTATGAAGCAGTCGATTAACAGGGCTATGAGAGCCGGATCGAAAGGTGTTAAAGTAATTTGTGCTGGAAGGCTTGGCGGTGCTGAGATTGCAAGATCAGAAGGTTACCATGAAGGCACGATTCCGCTGCAGACACTGAGGGCCGATATTGATTATGGCTTTGCTGAAGCAAATACGACTTACGGCAAGATAGGTGTTAAGGTTTGGATTTACAAAGGAGAAGTTCTTCCAAAGGCAAGAAAAGCTAAAGCAGAGACTGGAGAAAAGGAAGCTGCTAATAAGTAAGAAGGGAGGATATGCTTTATGTTAATGCCTAAAAGAGTTAAGCACCGCAAGGTTCAGCGTGGAAGGATGACTGGCAAGGCTTTAAGGGGCAATAAGTTGGCTTATGGTGAATACGGAATGGTTGCTTTAGAACCGGCCTGGATTACTAGTCAGCAAATCGAAGCTGCCAGGGTTGCAATAACAAGATTCCTAAAAAGAGGTGGAAAGGTCTGGATAAAGATTTTTCCTGATAAGCCAGTTACAGAGAAACCTGCAGAAACCCGTATGGGATCAGGTAAAGGTTCACCTGAGTACTGGGTTGCAGTCGTTAAGCCGGGCAGGGTTCTTTTTGAAGTTTCAGGGGTTAGTGAAGAAGATGCCAGGGAGGCAATAAGGCTTGCTTCACATAAACTTCCTATAAGGACTAAATTTGTAATGAAATCTGATTTTGAAGAAGTGGGTGGTGATAGCAATGAAGGCTAAAGAATTGGAAATAATGCATGGAACTGATGTTCCAACATTAAAAGGGAAAGTTGATGAGTTGAAACATGAACTTTTCAATTTAAGATTCCAGTTAGCCACAGGTCAGCTTGAAAATCCCATGAGAATCAGAGAAGTTAAAAAATCGATAGCCCAGATTAAGACTATCATTAGGGAAAAAGAATTGAAATCTCTGGGGGCATAACGGAAGGAGGTACGTTTTGTGGAAAGAGCGTTAAGAAAGACCATGGTCGGAAGAGTAGTTTCTGATAAAATGGATAAGACGATTGTTGTGGCTGTAGAAACCAGAGTCCGCCATTCGGTAACTGGTAAAATAGTGAAAAGGACAACCAAATTTAAGGCACATGATGAAAATAATGAAGCTAAAATAGGCGATAAAGTCTTGATAATGGAAACAAGGCCTTTAAGCAGGGAAAAAAGATGGAGGCTTGTTGAAATAGTTGAGAAAGCACAATAATTCCTGGAGTTGAAAGGAGGGTACATCAATGATTCAACAGCAGAGCGTTCTAAAAGTCGCAGATAATTCTGGTGCAAAGGAAATAATGTGTATCAGAGTTTTAGGTGGATCTAAGAGGAAAACCGGAAATATTGGTGATATCATTGTTGCCAGCGTAAAGAGTGCAACACCCGGCGGTGTTGTTAAAAAAAGCGAAGTTGTAAAAGCTGTAATAGTAAGATCGGTACAAGGTAAGAGACGTCCGGATGGTTCATATATAAGATTTGATGAGAATGCGGCGGTAATAATAAAAGATGATAAGCAGCCAAGAGGTACCCGTATATTCGGACCTGTTGCTAGGGAGCTTAGGGAAAAAGACTTTACAAAGATACTTTCGCTTGCTCCAGAAGTATTATAAAGCAGGGGAGGTGGCTAATATGGCATTGAATAAAGTTCATGTTAAAAAGGGAGACACAGTTGTCGTACTTTCCGGCAAAGACAGAGGCAAAAAAGGCAAGGTTCTAAAAGTTATGGCGCAGGATGGAAAAGTAATAGTTGAGAATGTAAATATGGTCACAAAGCATGAAAAACCAAGCAAAAAAGTAAAGCAAGGTGGCATCATACATCAGGAAGCGCCTATTTATTCATCAAAAGTTTCAGTCTATTGCCCAACATGCGGTGCTGGCAGAAGGTTCAAGACCGAAATATTGGGCGATGGAACAAAAGTCAGGAAATGCGTCAAGTGTGGTGAAATTTTAGGTAATCAGAAATAGCATGAAAGGAGGTCACACAGATGGTTCCAAGGCTGAAGGAGAAATATGATAAAGAAATAGAATTGGCATTAATGCAGAAGTTCGGATATAAAAGTACTATGCAGATTCCCAAGCTTGAAAAAATTGTAATAAATATGGGCGTCGGCGATGCAAGAGAAAATCCAAAGGCTTTAGACAGCGCAGCAGGTGATCTTGCAACTATCACAGGGCAAAGACCTGTCATAACAAAAGCTAAAAAATCAATTGCAAATTTTAAGATAAGGCAGGGAATGTCGATTGGCTGCAAGGTTACTTTAAGAGGAAGAAGGATGTATGAGTTTGTTGATAAACTCTTTAATATAGCTCTTCCAAGAGTAAGAGATTTCAGAGGGGTATCTGATAAATCATTTGATGGAAGAGGCAATTACTCATTAGGAATCAGAGAGCAGTTGATCTTTCCGGAAATAGAATATGATAAAGTTGATAAAGTAAGAGGTATGGATATAGTGTTTGTAACTAGTGCAAAATCAGACGAAGAGGCACGTGAGCTCTTGAAATTGCTCGGAATGCCATTTGCTTCATAATAAAGGAGGGAAGAATGTGGCAAAAAAATCAATGGTAGTAAAATGGAATAGAAAACCAAAGTTCTCAACAAGAGCATATACGAGATGCAGAATCTGCGGAAGACCGCATGCTGTTTTGAGTAAATTTGGCATTTGCCGTATCTGCTTCAGAGAAATGGCATATAAAGGTGAAATCCCTGGATGCAAGAAGGCAAGCTGGTAATTCCTATTGAATGAAAGGAGGCAGAAACTATGGTTATGACTGACACAATCGCTGATATGCTCACGCGTATAAGGAATGCAAATGTTGTAAGACATGAAACTGTTGACATCCCGGCTTCCAATATTAAAAGGTCTATTGCAAATATAATGCTGGAAGAAGGGTTTATAAAAAATATTGAGGAATTGACCGACGGCTCAGTTCCTATAATGAGAGTGACCATGAAATACGGTCAGAATAAAGAAAGGGTTATAACCGGTTTGAAAAGGATAAGCAAGCCAGGACTTAGGGTATATGTGGGAAAAGAAGATATTCCCAAGGTTTTAGGCGGACTTGGCATTGCAGTAATATCCACATCTAAAGGGATAATGACTGATAAACAGGCTAGAAAAGAAGGATTAGGTGGAGAAGTTCTTTGCTATATTTGGTAACACACTTAGATTGAATAGGAGGTGCAATCATGTCAAGAATCGGTAAACTTCCTGTAGTTTATCCTGATAAGGTTAAAGTTGCTGTAGATGATGAAAATGTTGTAACTGTTACCGGACCTAAGGGTACTCTAGCTAAGGAAATGAATAAAGACATGAAGATTACTGTTGATGAAAAAGAACGAAAAGTAACAGTCACAAGATCAAGTGATGATAAAGCACATAAAGCACTTCATGGACTTACTAGAGCTTTGATCAATAATATGGTAATCGGAGTATCAAAGGGATTTGAGAAAGGTCTTGATCTTGTTGGAGTCGGCTATCGTGCTCAAGCCCAAGGTAAAAAACTTGTATTGACTGTTGGATATTCTCACCCTGTCGAGATGGGCGAGGTTCCCGGAATAACTTATGAGACACCTGCAGCAAATAAGATACTGGTAAAAGGTATCGATAAGGAATTGGTAGGCCTTATAGCTGCAAAGATTAGGGAAGTAAGAACACCTGAACCGTATAAAGGCAAAGGAATAAGATATGAGAATGAATTCGTGAAGATTAAGGAAGGCAAGACTGGCAAGAAGTAGAAAGGAGTGAACTGAATGCTTAACAAACCTGTACGGAATGAGATAAGAAAAAGGCGTCATTATAGAGCTAGATTCAAGATAAATGGTACCAGTGAGCGCCCAAGGCTTAATGTGTTCAGAAGCGAAAAAAACATATATGCACAAGTGATAAACGATGAAACCGGAAAGACTTTAGCTGCTGCTTCCAGTCTTGATAAAGAGTTAAAGGATAAGATTTCATGCGGGAGCAATAAAGATGCAGCCAAAGCGGTAGGCGAGCTGGTTGCAAAAAAAGCCTTGGAAGCTGGAATAAAGAAGGTAGTATTTGATAGAGGCGGTTATATATATCACGGAAGAGTAAAAGAACTTGCTGAGGCAGCAAGGCAAGCCGGACTTGAATTCTAAAGGAGGGAAATTAATGCGAATAGATCCTAGCAATCTGGACCTTAAAGAAAAGGTTGTTTTCATAAATCGTGTAGCCAAAGTTGTTAAGGGCGGTCGTAATTTCAGATTTGCTGCTCTTATAGTAGTCGGTGACAGCAACGGCCATGTAGGTATTGGTACAGGAAAATCAACAGAAATTCCGGAAGCAATCAGGAAGGGCGTAGAAGATGCGAAGAAGCATCTTATCAATGTCCCGATTGTTGAAAATACTGTACCGCACGAGATATTAGGCAAGTATGATAGGGGAAGCGTTCTCATAATGCCTGCTAAAGAAGGAACAGGAGTTATAGCTGGCGGTCCTGCGCGTGCTGTACTGGAATTAGCAGGATTGAAGAATGTCAGAGCAAAATCCCTTGGCTCAAGCAACCCTAAAAATATGGTTGGTGCCACTATAGATGGATTGAGCAAGCTGAAGACCGTGGAAGACGTGGCTAAATTAAGGGGCAAAACCATCGAAGAGATATTAGGTTAGGAGGGATTGAACTTGGCTAAACTTAGGATTACATTAGTTAAAAGCCTGATAGGCAGAAAACCTGATCATGTTGCTACAGCTCATGCACTGGGGCTTAGAAAAACAAACAGTGTTGTTGAACATGACGATACAGATCAAATAAAAGGTATGATAAAAAAGATTGATTACCTTTTAAAGGTAGAGCAAATATAATTATTCGGCGAGGAGGTGCAGTACATGAAATTACATGAACTTAAGCCGGCAGCAGGTACCAACAAGAATCCGAAAAGAAAAGGAAGGGGTACCGCTTCAGGACAGGGTAAAACGGGAGGAAGAGGGCAGACCGGCCAGAACTCTCGTTCAGGCGGCGGAACAAGACCTGGATTTGAAGGAGGACAGATGCCGCTTCAAAGGAGACTTCCAAAGAGAGGTTTCACAAATATATTCAGCAAGAATTATGCAGAAGTTAATTTATCCGACCTTAACAATTTTGCGGAGGGGACAGTTGTCACTCCCGAATTGCTTCTTGAGAAGAAGATCATAAAAAAGAAATTGGACGGCATTAAGATTTTAGGTAATGGAGAGATTACCACGAACTTGACAGTCAAAGCTCATAAGTTTACTAAATCAGCCGCTCAAAAAATAGAGGCAGCTGGGGGAAGAGCCGAGGTGATATAAATTGTTATCAACCTTACGAGATGCATGGAGAATTGCCGACCTAAGGAAAAGAATGATATTTACGATGCTTATGTTAATCGTATCGAGGGGTGGTACCTTCGTACCTGTACCATTTATAAATAAGGAGATTGTAGCCCAAATTATATCTCGTGGAGCATTGTTTGGATTCTTTGATATATTGTCAGGTGGCGCATTCAAAAGCTTTACCATATTTGCATTGGGTGTTGTACCATACATCAATTCCTCAATTATCATGAGCCTTCTTGCAATCGCAATTCCAAAACTGGAACAGATGCAAAAAGAAGGCGAGGATGGAAGGAAGAAGATCGCACAGTTTACCAGATACGGCACAGTTATATTAGGCAGCATCCAGGCATTTGGCATTGCTTTATACTTAAGAAATCAGGGAGCCATGACAGACCCATCGGCCTTTAATATGTTTATCGTAATAATAACTCTGGTTGCCGGCACATCCTTCTTAATGTGGCTTGGAGAGCAAATTACAGATAAGGGTATAGGAAATGGAATATCTTTGTTGATTTTTATCAATATTGTTTCAAGATATCCTAGCATGGGTGTAACGATCGGCGAATTGGTAAAAGCGGGAACATCTAATTGGGTGGAAGTGATTTTGCTTATTATTTTCATCGTGCTTACAATTGCTGCTGTAGTTACAATGGATATGGCTGAAAGAAGGATACCTGTACAATATGCTAAAAAAGTTGTAGGCAGGAAAATGTATGGAGGGCAAAGCACTCATATTCCGATAAACGTAAATTCATCAAGCGTTATCGCAATAATATTTGCTATGTCAATCATGCAATTCCCTGAAACGATAGCTAACTTTTTCCCAAATGCGGCGTGGACGAAAGTATTCGCGGCTGGCGGATGGTTTAGCACGAGCAGTTGGTGGTATCTTGCGGTATATTTCCTTTTGGTCATTTTTTTCACATGGTTCTATACAGGAATTACATTCAATACAAAAGAAATGGCTGACAACATGAAAAAATACGGCGGTTTTATACCGGGAATCAGACCGGGCAAGCCGACAACTGATTATGTGCAAAGGATACTAAACAGGATAACCTTAATCGGCGGAATATTTGCAGGCATTATTGCATTGACTCCATATCTCCTCGACAAGTTTACAGGGCTTAAAAATCTTTATTTTGGAGGCACCTCTATACTGATTGTTGTTGGAGTAGCGCTTGAAACTGCAAAACAGCTTGAAGCTCAGATGACGATGAGACATTACCAGGGTTTCTTGAAATAACGGACAGATTTGGAGAACTTAATCAATTTAACCCTGGATCAATGACTTAACTCATCAAAAAATGGAGATGATTTTATTATGAAGATTATTTTGCTAGGTCCTCCTGGAGCTGGCAAAGGCACTCAAGCTAAGCAAATTGCCGATAAGTTTAAGATACCGCATATATCTACCGGGGATATATTCAGAAAGAATATAAAGGAAAAGACAGTTCTTGGAATAAAAGCAAAAGATTATATTGATAAAGGCAAACTTGTTCCCGATGATTTAACGGTTGCCATAGTTAAAGACAGGATAAATAGAGATGACTGTAAATCGGGATTTTTGCTTGATGGATTTCCGAGGACCGTAAACCAGGCTGATTCTTTAAATGAAGTATTAAAAAACATGAATTCCAGAATCAATTACGTAATAAACATAGATGTACCTAGAAAGTCATTGATTCAAAGATTGACCGGGAGAAGGGTATGCAAGTCTTGTGGTGCTAGTTATCATATAAAGTTTAATTCTCCTAAAAAAGAGGGGATATGCGATGTCTGTGGTGGTAATTTGGTGCAGCGAGATGATGATGATTTAAATACGGTTATAAACAGGTTGGAAGTATATGATAAACAGACCGCACCCCTGATAGATTATTATAAAAAATCTGATCTCCTTTGCACTGTGGATGGAGATAAAGATGTGGATTTGGTTTTCAAAGATATTTGCAATACATTGGAAAAGTGCGGAAGATGATTGTTTTAAAACCAGATTATGATATAAAATATATGAGTCAGGCAGGGAAAACCGTTGCAAGGATGCTGGATAATATCTAGAAGGTAATCAAACCCGGTAAACTTACAAGCATATTGATGTAATTGCTGAAAAGTATATAATTGAAAATAGTGCAATACCTGCGCTGAAGGCTTATATGGTTTTTCTGCAATTTTATGTGTACCTTTAAATAAAAAAGTTGTTCATGGCATGCTAAAAGCAGATTTTTGCAGGAAGGCATAGTTGTTTGAAGGTATTAACAACTTCGGCAGTATATAGATTTAAAAAAATTGTATAAGTGGCTATCATGTAGAGACTCTCTGATGATTGGACTGTTGTTACAGCAGATTGCAGTCTATAAGGACATTATGAGAATACAACTGCCATTACTGGATGATGGTCCTATAAAATACTTGTATCGCTGCGATTTAAGAGGTGAAAACTGTTTGGAATCAGAGAAAGTTGGGCTAGGGCATATAGTGCACTCTAGAGCCGGGAGAGATGCTGATAGATATTTTATCATTGTCGGCATATTGAACCGGGAATATGTTTTAATTGCTGATGGAGATTTGAGAAAGGTTGAAAAACCTAAAAAGAAAAAGATCAAGCATCTAGTTGTTCATAATATAATAGCTTCAGATATAAAAAATAAAATTGAAATCGGCGTTATGCCAAGCAATAGTGATATCAGAAATTATCTGAAGCTTAAAGGGTTAACTGGACAGTCTAATAATAAGGAGGTTTGATTACCTTATGTCTAAAGATGACGTAGTGGAATTGCAGGGAACGGTTGTCGAGGCTCTACCGAATGCTATGTTCCAAGTGGAGCTGGAAAATGGACATAAAATACTTGCTCATATATCAGGTAAGTTAAGGATGAATTTTATCAGAATTCTTCCGGGAGATAAGGTAACCATTGAATTATCGCCCTATGATTTAACGAGAGGCCGTATTACCTGGAGGGCGAAATAAAGGAGGGTAAACCATGAAGGTCAGACCATCTGTAAAACGCATATGTGAAAAATGCAAGATCATAAAAAGGCATGGAAGAGTGATGGTTATTTGTGAAAACCCTAAGCATAAACAAAGACAGGGTTAGTTATATTTTAATTGCGTATTAATCGGTTTAATAGCATTATCAAGGAGCGGCTGCATCAGGTTGTTGTAACCTGGTAATCTTGATAAGCTAATCATAAAATAAATATTCCTTTATAACTATTAGGAGGTGTAAAGTATTAATGGCGAGAATTGCAGGCGTCGACTTGCCCAGGGAAAAAAGAGTAGAGATTGGTTTGACGTATATATATGGCATTGGCAGATCAAGGTCTAATAAAGTGCTTAAAGCTACGGGTGTCAACCCTGACACAAGGGTAAAGGACTTAACTGAAGCTGAGGTAAATAAGGTTAGGGATTATATCGATAAGAATTATAAAGTTGAGGGAGACCTAAGAAGGGATGTATCTCTAAATGTAAAAAGGCTGATTGAGATTGGGTGCTATAGAGGGATACGTCATAGGAAGAATCTTCCCGTAAGGGGTCAGAGGACAAAAACCAATGCTAGAACCAGAAAGGGTCCGAAGAAGACCGTTGGAGTTAAGAGGAAGGAAATCTAAGGAGGGAATTGAATGGCAGCTCAAGTTAAGGGTAAGAAAGTAACTCGGAAAAGAAAAGAACGTAAAAACATTGAACGTGGTGCCGCACACATCAAGTCAACATTTAATAATACAATAGTTACTTTAACCGATACGACAGGCAATGCACTTTCGTGGGCAAGTGCAGGTGGACTGGGTTTTAAAGGCTCGAGAAAGAGCACGCCGTTTGCAGCACAGATGGCGGCTGAAACTGCTGCTAAGGCGGCTATGGAACATGGTTTAAAAACTGTTGAAGTATATGTAAAAGGCCCTGGCGCAGGAAGAGAGGCAGCAATAAGGTCTCTTCAGGCAGCAGGACTTGAAGTTAGTCTTATAAAAGACGTAACTCCTATCCCACATAATGGATGCAGGCCACCAAAACGCAGAAGAGTATAACATAAGGAGGTGTGATTATATGGCGAGATATACAGGACCGGTATGCAGATTGTGCAGAAGGGAAGGTATAAAGTTATATTTAAAAGGCGATAAATGCTATTCAGATAAATGTCCTGTTGCGAGGAGGACATATGCTCCAGGGCAGCATGGCCAGAGCAGGAAGAAGCTTTCAAACTATGGTATGCAGCTTAGGGAAAAACAGAAAGCAAAGAGGATATATGGTATACTAGAAACTCAATTCAGGGAGTATTATGAAAAAGCAGACAGGGCAAAGGGTATTACAGGTGAAAACCTTTTGAAAATGCTTGAGAAAAGGCTTGATAATACTGTATTCAGACTTGGCTTTGCATCTTCAAGATCTGAAGCAAGGCAGCTTGTAAGACATGGTCACTTTGCGGTAAACGGAAAGAAGGTCAATATACCTTCATACCAGGTATCTGCGGGTGATGTTATAACAGTCAGGGAATCGAGCAGATCCAGCGAGAAGTTCAAGGGACTCGCTGAAGTTGCAAAGACTACCCCACAGTGGCTTGAAGTTGATATGGATAAATTGGAAGGCAAAGTGGTTGCCGAGCCAAAACGTGAAGACATAGATATTCCTGTACAGGAAACATTTATAGTTGAGTTATATTCTAAATAATTGATGTAGAATTAATTACCCTCAATATAATAAAGATAATTTCAGAAGGAGGGTTTATAAGCATGATTGAGATAGAAAAACCAAGGATAGAATGTGTTGATTCAAATGAAGATGGCAGCTATGGCAAGTTTGTAATTGAACCGCTTGAGAGGGGTTATGGTATCACTCTTGGAAATTCATTGAGAAGGATACTGCTTTCTTCTCTCCCAGGTGCTGCCGTGACATCGGTAAAGATAGATGGGGTACTTCATGAGCTTTCTACAATTCCTGGCGTTAAAGAGGATGTTGTAGAAATCATACTTAACCTGAAATGTTTGGCATTAAAGATAAATGGTGAAGGTCCTAGAACAATGTATATCGATGCGCGGGGTGAAAATGAGATTAAGGCTGGCGATATAAAGGCGGAAGCAGATGTTGAAATAATAAATAAGGATCTCCATATCGCCACATTGAATGAAGACGCAAGACTTTACATGGAAATAAACATAGATAAGGGCAGGGGTTATGTGCCGGCTGATAAAAATAAAGAGCCAAATCAGCCTATAGGGATAATTCCTGTTGATTCTATTTATACCCCTGTAAAGAGGGTCAATTATTCGATAGAAGACACCCGTGTCGGCCAGGTTACTGATTATGATAGATTGATATTTGAAATATGGACCAACGGCACAATCAGGACCGATGAGGCATTGAGCCTTTCAGCCAAGATATTGATAGAACACCTTAAATTGTTTATGACCTTAACTGACCATGTTACAGATGTCAATATAATGGTAGAAAAAGAAGAGGACAAGAAGGAAAAGATACTCGATATGACGATTGAAGAACTTGACCTTTCTGTCAGGTCATATAATTGTCTAAAGAGAGCGGGTATCAATACTGTTGAAGAACTTACCCAGAAGACAGTGGAAGATATGATGAAGGTGAGAAACCTCGGCAAAAAGTCCCTGGAAGAAGTGGAGCAAAAGTTAGCTGCGCTGGATCTAAGTTTAAAACAGAGCGAAGAGTGATAGAGGAGGGAAATATATGGCATCACACAGGAAGCTTGGCCGCCCGACAAATGAAAGGGTAGCTATGCTCAGAAACCTGACAACAAGCTTTTTAAAATATGGCAAAGTCCATACAACTGAAATGCGTGCAAAGGAAGTCAAGAGCATAGCTGAAAAGATGATAACCCTTGCCAAAAGAGGCGACCTTCATGCAAGGCGTCAGGCGCTTGAATATTTGCTGGATGAAGGGGTTGTATCTGACCTTTTTGCAAATATAGCACCTAAGTATGCTGATAGGAACGGCGGATATGCCAGAATACTTAAAGAAGGACCAAGACGGGGCGATGCTGCTCCTATGGTAATATTGGAACTTGTTTAAATAAAGAGCAGACATTAACAGGGATTAAGTTGTGCGAGAGTAATACCTGACTTAGTCCCTCTTTATTATGAAGCAAAGCTGAATATAAAGACAAACTAGCTTAATGTTTTTGCTGAAGGCATCTAAATTTGGTAGTTTGTCTTATTAATCAGGGGGCACTCTTTTGCATTAATCAGTATGCAGCAAATGTAAGACGATGCATCATTTTATTTTTATTGTAAACAGGTGATGTTCTCTTACATGAAAGAGTGCTCCTTTAAATTATTCTGATGGTTTGCTCATTATGAGAAGGTGTATTTATGCAGAAAATGATTGAAACTATTGATCTAACCTTTAAATATAAAAACGAAGACGGCAAAGAAGATCTATGTGCGTTAAATAAGATTAACCTGACCATTAATAAGGGAGAGTTTGTGGCGATAATAGGCCCCAATGGTTCGGGAAAATCTACTCTTGCAAAGCATATGAATGCACTTCTCCTGCCCAGTTCCGGAAAGATGTTTGTTAAAGGCATGGATACGGCCAAAGAGGAAAATCTTTGGAACATAAGGCAGAGCGCGGGAATGGTTTTTCAAAACCCCGACAATCAAATCGTTGCTACGATTGTAGAAGAAGATGTGGCATTTGGTCCTGAAAATCTGGGCATTCCTCCTAAAGAGATAAGAAAAAGGGTCGATGACTGTTTAAAAGCCGTGAATATGGAAGAGTTTAAAAAGAATGCTCCCCATCTATTATCAGGAGGCCAGAAGCAAAGGGTTGCCATAGCAGGGATACTCGCTATGAAACCTGAATGCATAATACTCGATGAACCGACCGCTATGCTTGATCCATCGGGAAGAAGAGAAGTCATTGACACAATAAAAAAACTAAACAGGGAAGAGGGCATAACGATAGTCCTGATTACCCACTATATGGAAGAAGCTGTTGATGCAGACAGGGTCATTGTTATGGAAAATGGAAATATTGTGTTGTCAGGTACGCCTAAGGAAGTATTTCAGAGAGTAAAGGAATTAAAGAATATCGGTCTTGATGTTCCTCAGATGACCGAGCTTGCATATGAGCTGAGAAAAGAAGGCATAGACGTGGCAGCCGATACACTGACTATAGATGAAATGGTGGTGCAGCTATGCCAATAAAAGTCGATAACATAACATATATCTATATGAAAGGTACTCCATTTGAGTCAAAAGCGCTTGATAAAGTGTCACTTGACATAGAAGACGGGGAATTCATAGGCCTAATCGGGCATACTGGTTCAGGAAAGTCTACGCTTGTTCAGCATATCAACGGTCTTTTAAAGCCAACATCGGGCAAAATATATATTGACGGAGTCGATATAACAGGGAAAGATGTAAACCTAAAAGCCATAAGGCAAAAAGTGGGGCTGGTATTTCAATATCCTGAACATCAGCTATTTGAAGAGACAATTTATAAGGATGTTGCCTTTGGCCCTAAAAATCTTGAGTTTGACGAAAATACGATTGATTCCAGAGTAAGAAAGGCTTTGAAAATGGTCGGCCTCGATTATGAAGAGAGCAAAATCAAATCCCCGTTTGACCTAAGCGGAGGACAGAGAAGAAGGGTTGCTATTGCCGGCGTTTTGGCAATGGATCCCAAGGTTCTTATACTGGATGAGCCGACTGCCGGTCTTGATCCAAAAGGAAGGGATTCCATACTAAGTGAAATAAAATTGCTTCATGATAAGTACGGTAAAACCATTATCCTTGTGTCTCACAGTATGGAAGATGTGGCAAAACTGGTTGATAGAATAATCGTAATGAATGAAGGAAAATGCGTGCTTACAGGCACCCCAAGAGAAGTTTTCAAAGAAGCTGACACTCTGATAAATATCGGACTTGGCATACCGCAAGTTACGATGCTGGCCAGAAAGCTTAGGCAAAAAGGAATCAATATAAGAGATGACGTTCTTACCGTACAAGAAGCCAAGAGGGAAATAATCAAGTATCTAAGGGGTAAAAAACATGATTAAGGATATTACAATAGGTCAATATTTGCCTGGCGAATCAGTAGTCCACAAATTGGACCCGAGAGTCAAGATAATGGCAAGCTTTGTTTTTATAATCGATCTTTTTATAATAAATAATTTTTTAGGATATATACCTGTTTTCTTGTTTATAGCATCGGCGGTCATCATCTCTAAAATACCGTTTAAGTATATATTCAAGGGGTTAAAGCCTATTTTAGCAATCATAATAATAACAGCTTTGATAAACATATTCCTGACTACAGGGACTGTGATATATTCCATAGGGCCGCTTAATATTACCAGGGAAGGCGTGAAGCTTGCCGGCTTTATGGTAATAAGGCTCATATTGCTCATTGTAGGAACATCACTCTTGACCTTGACGACATCGCCTATATCATTGACGGATGGAATTGAGAGCCTTCTTAGTCCATTTAAAAGGATAGGCGTTCCGGCGCATGAGCTGGCGATGATGATGACTATTGCGCTTAGATTTATACCCACGCTGATAGATGAGACTGATAAAATAATGAAAGCGCAGATGGCCAGAGGTGCTGATTTTGAATCCGGAAACCTCATAAAGCGTGCCAAAAACCTTGTGCCTCTGCTTGTGCCTCTCTTTATAAGCTCCTTTAGAAGGGCGGATGAACTGGCTCTTGCAATGGAGGCAAGATGTTACAGGGGCGGCGTAAACCGTACGAGGATGAAACAGCTAAAGGTGGAGAGGCGTGATTTTGCAGCAATAGCTGTAATGGTCTTGCTTGTTGCACTTTCAGTATTGAGCAGGTTCATCTAAAACAGCTTCTGTATCATTGATGCGACTTGGGGGATAAATATATGAGGAATATAAAACTGACGATAGAATATGATGGAACCCGCTATTGCGGCTGGCAAGTTCAAAAAAACGGATTATCCATACAAAAAACTTTGCAAGATGCAATAGAAGATCTCGTATCACATGATATAAAGCTTATAGGGGCGAGCAGAACGGATGCGGGAGTTCATGCAAAAGCAATGGTCGCTAATTTTCATACGGACTCAAAAATACCGGCTGAAAAATTTCCCCCTGCCATAAATTTCAGGCTGCCCGATGATATAGCAGTGATTGGAGCAGAAGAAGCAGATGCATCTTTTCACAGCCGATATGACAGCAAGGGGAAAAAGTACGGCTATATAATATTGAATAGAAGGGCTCCATCGCCTTTGTTTAAAAATCGTGCTGCTCATGTACCGCAAAATCTTGATGTATCAAAAATGAAAGAAGCTGCAAAATATATCATAGGCACCCATGATTTTTCAGCTTTTAAAGCTTCAGGAAGTTCGATTAAGAACAATGTCAGGACCGTTTCTATGCTTGATATAAAAAAGCAGGACGACATAATCAAAATTGAAATAAAGGCTGATGGTTTTTTGTACAATATGGTGAGGATAATCGTTGGCACCCTTATAGAGATAGGATCAGGCAAGATCCCGCCAGATAGCATCGAGGATATCATAAATGGCAAAGATAGGCGCAAGGCAGGAAAGACTGCACCGCCTCAGGGGCTGTATCTTGAAGCCGTGTACTATTAGAGCCTAAACAATTCCTTGACACGCCTGGATGGCTGTATTATACTAATAAATAGTGTAAAAATGATCCACTAGCCCCGGATCAGTTTTATTGAATCGTGAATTGAAATTAAATATGGATTTACAGCGCAGGAATGTGCAAACTTGAATTTGATACATGACAATATAGAAGCTTTGTGATGTTTATGATAGTATTTGTTTCATAAACAGAAATAGGAGGTAAAAAATGAAAACAACATATATGGCAAAGCCTGCTGATATCAATAGAAAATGGTATGTTGTGGATGCTGAAGGAAAAACTCTCGGACGTTTAGCCTCTCAGGTTGCTTCAGTGCTTAGGGGAAAGAATAAACCTATCTTTACTCCATATATTGATACAGGTGACTTTGTTATCATTATAAATGCTGAAAAGGTCGTTCTGACAGGTAAAAAGCTTGATCAGAAGATGTATAGACACCATTCATTATATCCAGGCGGACTGAAGGAAACATCATACAGGAAACTTATCGATCAGAAACCTGAATTTCTTGTTTCAGAAGCAATAAGGGGAATGCTCCCCAAGGGACCACTTGGAAGAAAAATGTTGAAGAAATTGAAGGTTTACAGAGGCCCTGAACATAAGCATGAGGCGCAGAAACCTGAACTTCTTGACATCAGAACAGAAAAATAGTTGGTACGAAGGGAGGATAAATAATGGCTAAGGTACAGTATATAGGAACTGGAAGAAGAAAAAAATCAGTCGCCAGGGTCAGATTGGTACCTGGAGAAGGAAATATAACTGTAAATAAGAAGAAACTGGATGATTACTTAGGGCTTGATACTTTAAGGATGATAGTTAAGCAGCCCCTTGTTCTTACAGGGACTTTAAATAAATTCGACGTGGAATCAACTGTTTTTGGCGGTGGATTTTCAGGTCAGGCAGGAGCTCTTCGTCATGGCATAGCAAGAGCGTTATTAAAGGCTGATATTGACTTGAGGCCTGAACTTAAAAAAGCCGGATTCTTGACAAGGGATCCGAGGATGAAGGAAAGAAAGAAATACGGCTTGAAGAAAGCTAGAAGAGCGCCGCAGTTCTCAAAGAGGTAGTAATTTTTGCTTTCAAGCTGCTTTTTAAATATGCAAGATGTGCGTATAAAAAAGTGCCGTGCGATTTAATTGCTCGGCGTTTTTTTATACATAGAAGGGCTTTCCCATCAGGGTTTTAAAAGCAGGCGATATTGTTTGCATATAATGGATTTAGAAATATCAGATGAGCATTTAGTCAATATTGGCATTGATTGAATGCTCTTTTTGATGTCATAAAAATGGCTGCCCATATCATAAATGTAAATATACGATTTGCATGCTGGAGGGGAAAAATGAACCCGCTATTTAAAAAAATAATCGCAATTATAGGCGCAGCTGTGCTTATAATTGTTTTAAACCATATCTATGGCCGTGTCAAAAAGGCTTTTAACATGCCGGCGAATAACAAGGTGGTTATCATAGATGCAGGACACGGAGGAAGAGATGCGGGAGCATCGGGCGCGGGAGGCCTGAAAGAAAAAGATGTAAACCTTGAAATTGCAAAAAGGCTGAAGAGGTATATAGAAGAAGGCGGCGGTGTAGCCATAATGATAAGGGAAGAGGACAATGGGTTATATTCACTGGACAGTCCCAACAAAAAACGTGAAGATATGAAAAACAGGAAGCAGATAATAAAAGAAAATGATGCGGACATGCTTATCAGCATACACCTAAACAGTTTTCCGCAGCACAGGTATTACGGCGCCCAGGTTTTTTACTTTAAAGATTCGGATATAAGCCGCCACTTGGCTGCAATAATGCAGCAGGAACTAAAGAGAGTGCTTGATAGGAACAATGACAGAGTCGAAAAAAGCACGGGTGAATATTTCATACTAAAGGACAATGACATACCTTCGGTGCTCATAGAATGCGGTTTTTTATCAAATCCTGATGAGGAAAAACTTCTTGGAATGCCCGAATATCAGGAAAAAATAGCTTGGAGCATATATATAGGCATAATAAGATTCTTTTCCGAGCCCAAACCTGCAATCATAGATTCTAAAGCTTTTGAATTTCATGCAAAGCTGGTTTGCGAAAGCTGATGGTCCATAGCATTAAAGGTTAAAAAGCATGGGCAGGAGGCGGATACTCAAAATCAACACCTTTGCTAAACAAAGACTAAATATATGGATTGTCCACTATAAAAATAGCTAATGTAGACAATCCATGAAATCAGTCCATTGTGCATCAGGGAAAATTTTAATTTTACAGTGGACTGATTATAAGATACAGTTCATTGTATCTTTTTCCTTTTTTTGTGGTAAACTGTAGTTAAAATCGAATAATACTTAAAAGTTAAAGTCGTGTTTAAATAAATAGCTCAAAATCTATGTAAAGTTTAGACATCGACTAAACAAAAATAAAGTTATTATCTTATAAAGGGGGAATAAAGTTTATGGGTAAGCTCTTAAAATCTTATATTATGCCCCACCCGCCTATAATGGTACATGAAATAGGCAAGGGTGACGAAATTGAGATTGAAAATACCATAAATTCGGCACTGGCTGTTGCAGAAGAAATCGAGGATATGAAGCCTCAGACTATAGTCATATTGGTTCCGCCCCACGGGCCTTCGTTCGGCGATGCGATGTCAATAAATACGGATGAAGTGCTTGAAGGGGATTTCTCAAACTTTGGGGCCCGTGATGTAAAGTTTGAGATAGAAAATGATCTCAAGCTTACAGACATAATAATGGGAAAGTGTGCTCAAAACGGTATTCCCGTTGCACCGATAGATATAAACATATCTCAAAAATACAGGATACCAAACAAATTGGATCATGGTTCAATGGTGCCTCTATATTTTGTTTCCAAAAAATATACTGATTTTAAGCTCGTTCATATCACATATGGAATGCTCTCGAATGAAGAACTGTATAAATTCGGAAGGTTGGTTCGCGACGCAATCGAGCAAAGCAGCATAAATGCGGTATACATTGCAAGCGGAGACTTATCGCACAGGTTGAAGCTGGGAGCTCCGGCGGGATTTTCGCCAAGGGGAAAGGAATTTGACGAGAAAATAGTTTCGCTTCTTAAAAAGCCCGATGTTGATGGAATAATGGATATGGACACTGAACTCGTAGAGTCGGCCGGAGAATGCGGATACCGCTCCATAATAACTGCTATGGGCACGCTGGATGGAGTGGATGTCAATGGAAAAGTATTTTCATATGAAGGCCCGTTTGGAGTCGGCTACTGCATAGCAGGCTACACACCCATAGGAAAAAATGAAGGCAAAGATAATTTGAAGCGTTATCTGGATAAGAAAAAGGATAAGCTGGCAGAGCGCAGGAGCCATGAGGATGAGTTCGTAAAGCTGGCAAGGGAGAGCCTCGAATATTATATAAAAAAAGGAAAGACAATGCCTACGCCTGATGACATACCGGATGATATGAAAAGGAAGGCAGGCGTATTTGTTTCATTGAAGAAGAACGGACAGCTTAGAGGCTGTATAGGCACGATTGAAGGAGTACAGCAAAACATTGCTGAAGAGATAATTGAAAATGCCATATCTGCGGGCACAAGGGATCCGAGGTTCTATCCTGTTGAGAAAGATGAGCTCGATGATCTGGTGTATTCTGTGGATGTGCTTGGAAAATCGGAACCTGTTTCATCCAGGGAAGAACTCGATGCTTCAAAATACGGCGTAATAGTGAGAAGCGATTGGAGATCAGGACTGCTTCTTCCAAATCTTGAGGGCGTTGACACAGTCGATGAACAGATAAGCATTGCTTTGAAAAAAGCAGGGATAGACGAGGATGAGGATTATTCAATAGAAAGATTTGAAGTCGTAAGGCATAAATAGGTGGTATCCCATGAAAGAAGCTATGTATTATAAAAAATTGGATGACAACAGGGTGTTGTGTAATCTCTGCCCTCATAACTGCAATATAAAAGATGGAGGAAAGGGAGTCTGCAGGGTCAGGGAAAACATATCCGGAGTACTGTATTCATTAAATTATGACAGGATATCGGCCATAGCCATGGACCCGATTGAGAAAAAGCCTCTCTACCACTTTTATCCGGGTTCATATATACTTTCTGCGGGAAGCGTGGGATGCAACTTTAAATGCAGTTTTTGCCAGAACTATAGCATATCCCAGACTGATGAGGCTGCGGATGAGATAACGCCTGAAGACCTCGTATATACGGCGCTTAGCCAGAAAAACAATATAGGCATAGCTTATACCTATAATGAACCTTCAATATGGTATGAGTTTGTATATGAAGCTTCAAAGCTTGCCAGAGAAAAGGGCCTCAAAAACGTGCTTGTGACCAATGGCTTTATAAGCGAGGAGCCTCTTAAAAAATTGCTTCCATTTATAGATGCTTTGAATATAGATGTAAAGGCTTTTACTGAAAAGTATTACAGGGACGTGTGCAAGGGCATGCTTGAGCCTGTCAAAAGGACTGTAATGATAGCATCCGAAAAATGCCATGTTGAGGTCACTACCCTTGTGGTAACGGATTTAAACGACAGCATGGATGAGATAGGGCAGATTGCAAAGTGGCTGTCTTCAATAAATAGGGACATACCTCTTCATCTGTCGAGATACTTTCCGAATTATAAGCTGTACAATGATCCTACACCAGTAAATACATTGATAGCTGCAAAAGAAGAAGCCGAAAAATATTTGAATTATGTTTACATAGGCAATCTGTGGGGATATGACAGCTCGACCTACTGCCCGAATTGTAAGGCTGCAGTGGTAAAAAGAAATGATGAAATTTCAGACAATGGCATTTCAAACGGCAAATGCAGGTTTTGCGGTCAGAAAATATATGGCAGGTTCAATCACTAGATGATAGTTGTGTTTAACAATTATATTTTAATGTAGCCTGAATATTAAATGTAACTTTTTGCAGTATCATTAATATAATATAATGAAGTTTTTTTTAGGAGGACATTTGATGATTCCAGGGTATAGCCAATATATGCCCGCGTATCCATATTCGACATATAGCATGGCAAATCCATCATGCATGTGGTGCCCGTATATGATGCATGGATGGCAGATGCCCATGTATACACAAACCGATAAGGAGGATGAAAAGGAGAAAGATACCAGGCAGCCTCCATTTATACCGCGGCCCCCGTTTTACGGGCCAAGACCTCCGTTTATACCGAGGCCCCCGTTTGTGCCTGGACCCTTTGTACCGCCGTATCCGGTTTTGTACCCGTATCCGAGGCCGTATGGGGCTTTGCCGTTTCTGACAGGATTGGCATTAGGCGGATTGTTGTTTTAGATTTACAGACCCTCAACCAGCCAGTATCATATGTTTAAGGGAATTGTTTAATATGAAACAATTCCCTTAAACATATCTTATGAAAAGCCTGGGCAACATTGCCAACCTGATGCAGAACATATCAATATATCTTTTCAATATCGATTCCAGTGTAATATGTATTTAAGATATCCTTG
>CALCDS010000133.1 GCA_937900065.1 uncultured Clostridiaceae bacterium
AACGGCACAGTAATTAAAGAATTAGAGTATAGTTAAAAAGCTGAGAAAATTCTCAACTTATAAAAAGTATGAAAGTGAGTTTTAATTATGTGTAAGTGACCAGGGGTAAAAAAGTGTTCCATTTTAACTTGTATTTAGCTGAATGTGAAAAATTTTAAAAAAGTATTGACTTATGCAAATATAGATTATATTATAGAAATATAAGTAAAGATATTTTTAACGCTTATTGTGATGCTCTTGATGATATAATAATTATGTATGTACTTTCTTTGGATTCAAATATTAATTGTAATTATGAAATTTTTGATATATCTAATAATAAATAAAGTAAGACAATTGAATATTGGGATACGTTTTGTACAATGGAGTACAAAAACTAAAGGCGATGAAGCTTCTTAAATGTTTATTAATTATTTAAGAAGCTTTTTTTGTTTTGTTGAAGTTAGAGATCAAGATAAACTTCTTTGGTATCTTAGCAGAGGCATTTAAATTGACATTCGTATATATCTGATGGCCGTCAGAGAGATGCAATTAGTAAGTTATAAAAACATTTTTTTTATTGAATTGGAGTGATAATATGGATGCGTTTAATATTAAACCTAAGGTCTATTTTGGCACTAATGCTTTGGGGCATCTTAGCCAATTAAAGCATAGAAAAGCTCTTATTGTTGCAGACCCGTTTATGGTTAAATCTTTGACTGTAAATATAATTACTGAACAACTTGATAAGGCAGGAATTGAATACAAGATATTTTCAGAGGTAGTTCCTGACCCTCCTGTTGAAGTTATCATAAAGGGAGTGCAGATAGAGGTAGAGTTTAATCCGGATGTGATAGTAGCTCTTGGAGGAGGATCATCTATTGATTCTGCAAAGGGAATAAGGTATTTCTCAAGATGTGTAAATAACGAATTGAAGAAAAATACCGAACAGCCTCTTTTTATAGCAATTCCTACAACAAGTGGTACGGGATCTGAGGTTACAAACTTCTGTATTATTACAGATAAGAGTAAGGGAATCAAATATTCCCTCATAGATGACAATTTGACACCGGATGAGGCTATACTTGATACAAAGCTTGTGAAATCGGTTCCAAAGGCTATAACTGCAGATACGGGTATTGATGTGCTTACCCATGCAATTGAAGCATACGTTTCTACAAATGCATCAGATTACTCCGATGCACTTGCGGAAAAAGCAATAAAGCTTGTGTTCAAATATTTGCCTAAAGCATATGAAAATGGAAACGATGAAGAAGCAAGACTGAAAATGCATAATGCATCGTGCATAGCCGGTATGGCATTTACAAATGCTTCACTCGGGCTTAATCATGGGATGGCGCATGCACTTGGCGGAAAATTTCATATACCTCATGGCAGAGCAAATGCATTGCTGCTTCCGTATGTTATAGAATACAATGCGGATTTGAAGAATTTAAATGGAAATGTTGACACTTCAAGCGCAGCATACAGGTACACCGAAATATCCAAGTTTTTGGGACTACCTGCTTCTAATCAATTTGAAGGTGTTAGAAGCCTAATTGCAGCTGTTAAAATATTGATGAATAAACTTGATATTCCAAAGTGCATAAGTGATCCAAAGATTTCTCGTAGTGACGTTGAAGCAGAACTTAAGGAGATATCGGAAATAGCAATTAAAGATAGATGTACAAAAACGAATCCGAGAGTTCCAACAGTTTCAGATGTTGAGAATCTATATAGGAACATACTTCCAAAAGAATAAATCGCATTTAATATTAAGTTAAAGGGATGATAGACTTGGAAGAAAAAGAGAGAATAGTTGAGGAGTTTGTTCCTGGGAAACAAGTAACATTAGCCCACATAATTGCACATCCTGATAAAGATCTTTATAAAAAATTAGGATTGTCCAGTGAATATAAGGATGCTATTGGCATATTAACTCTGACACCAAGCGAGGCTGCAATAATAGCCGGTGATATTGCCACAAAATCGGGAGATATAGAAATAGGCTTCATGGATAGATTCAGTGGGGCATTGCTTATAGTCGGGGACGTAGGAAGTGTGGAGACAGCGTTAAATGGCATAATCACTTTGCTCAAAGACGTACTGAATTTTACGGTATGTCAGATAACAAAATCATAGGAGGAAGTATTTTGGAAAAGGTAATGTTTGTAGGTAGAACTGGTTGCGGCAAAACCACATTGTACCAAGCTCTGCATAATCGGCCTATTGAATATAAGAAAACCCAGGCAATTGATTTTTTCGATGATACGATAGATACGCCTGGGGAGTACATGGAAAACGTAAGGTATTACAGAGCACTCAATGTTACAGCTGCTGACTGTGATGTTATAGCACTTGTACACGATTGCACAAATGAGATCAGTATTTTCCCTCCACAGTTCAGCTCGATGTTTTCGAAACCAGTGATCGGTATCATAACAAAAATAGATCTATGCAATGATAAAGAGCCTATAAAAAAAGCTGAAAAGTCCTTGCTTGATGCAGGAGCAAAGAGAATATTTAAAGTTAGTTCCGTAAATAATGAGGGTATTGAAGAGCTAAAAAGATGGTTGAAAATGAATTAGTATATCAAATATTGGGAACAGTTAAAATTTTTACTACAATGAAGTAGCACTGATTATAAGGAGAGGTAATATGAAAAAAAAGATAGTAATAGCCGATGATGATCCTATTACTAAAATGGATATCAAAGAAATGCTGGAATCGTCTGGTTATGATGTTGTAGGTAAGGCGGCAGACGGGTTTGATGCTATTGAGCAATGTAGAAAGAATCTACCTGATTTGGTGGTTATGGACATCAAGATGCCATTAATAGATGGACTTACTGCTGCAAAGATTATTGATGATGAAAATCTAGCCGGAGCAGTTCTTATATTGACTGCATACAGCAATGACGAATTCATCCAAAAGGCAAAGG
>CALCDS010000134.1 GCA_937900065.1 uncultured Clostridiaceae bacterium
AATCAGGCCGATGTTGTAATTTGCATGAAATGTGGTATAATAAATAAAATCGTGATTAAATCGATGATTGAAAGCAGTAAATATACCAGGTTCTTTCAGAGAGTCGGCGGCAGGTGAAAGCTGATGTCCAGGTATATTGAATCCATTCATGAGCTATTGTGATTCAAGCAATACGGGCAGCCCGTTACAGCGGCAAAGAGGATTGTTGTGACAATCAATTAGGGTGGCACCGCGGATAAGCCTTTCGTCCCTTCGAGGATGAAAGGCTTTTATATTTTATTGAAGGAGGTTTACTAATGCTTGATTTAAAGAGGATAAGATCAAATCCGAAAGCTGTAAAAGACGCAATGAAAATGAGGGGGGAAGATTTTGACCTTTCGCTCATAGATAAAGTGGTGGAGCTTGATGACAAAAGAAGGAAAATGCTTACAGAAGTTGAGTCGATGAAGAGCAAGAGAAACAGCGACTCGCAGGAAATTGCAAAGATAAAGAGAGCAGGCAAAAATGCAGATGAATTGATATCTGAAATGAAAGTGTTGTCAGATAACATAAAGAAAAGCGATGCTGATCTTGCTGCAATAGATGGTGAGATTGAAGATTTAATGCTTACAATACCAAATATACCGAATCCTACGGTTCCATTAGGAGAAACTGAGGCAGACAACCTTGAGATGAGGAAATGGGGTACCCCGAGGCAATTCGATTTTAATCCGTTGGCTCATTGGGATATAGGAGTGAACTTGGGAATACTGGATTTTGAAATGGCGGCAAAAGTCACTGGCTCAAGGTTTACATTCTATAAAGGTATGGGTGCAAGGCTTGAGAGGGCATGTGTAAACTTTATGCTCGATTTGCACACTGAAAAACAGGGATATACCGAGATATTTCCTCCTTACATGGTTCACAGGAGGAGCATGATCGGCACAGGTCAGCTTCCAAAGTTTGAGGAGGATGCTTTCAAGGTTGCGAATACTGATTATTTCCTGATTCCGACTGCTGAAGTGCCTGTAACAAACATGTACCGCGATGATATTTTAGACGGAGATAAGCTTCCCATAAAGCATGTGGCATATACGGCATGCTTCCGTTCAGAAGCAGGTTCTGCGGGAAGGGATACAAGAGGCCTTATAAGGCAGCACCAGTTTAACAAGGTTGAACTTGTAAAGTTTTCAAAGCCTGAGGATTCATATGACGAGCTTGAAAAATTGACGCGTGATGCAGAGGAGGTACTTCAGGTTTTAGGCCTTCCATACAGGGTGGTCAAAATATGTACCGGCGATTTAGGGTTTACCGCTGCAATGAAATATGATATAGAGGTATGGCTTCCAAGCTACGGAAGATATGTGGAGATATCATCCTGCAGCAATTTTGAAGACTTCCAGGCAAGAAGGGCGAATATAAAATACCGTCCAACTCCAAAGGATAAGCCTCAGTTCGTTCATACATTGAACGGTTCAGGATTGGCTGTCGGAAGGACAGTCGCAGCAATACTTGAAAATTACCAGGAGGCTGACGGAAGCGTTACGATACCAAAAGCTCTGGTGCCGTACATGGGCGGAAGTGACAGAATTACAAAATAAACTATGGATTTTTAAGCATTATGCCTTATTATGAAGATTAGCTCAATAAGACAGACTACCATAATGTTTTGCTGAAAATATATAAATT
>CALCDS010000135.1 GCA_937900065.1 uncultured Clostridiaceae bacterium
CACTTTGTCAAAACATAGCTTTTATTTTGGCTCTGTTTAATAAAGTTGTTGATTTCTTGAGCAAAAGTGCTCACATCACTCGCTTGGATTGCTCAAAAAATCAACAATATGCTTTAACAGGGCCTTATTTCTTCTTCATTATTTTAGCGGACATCATTCCCTTGGAACACAATCCGCCTGAACCGTCAAACATGCTTATATCCACTTTGGCATAATTCCGTCCTGAACCGATGACTGTAGCCAATATCGTTATATTGGTATCTACCGGAATAGGCTTTATGAAATGTATGGTAAAGCTGTCCACATAAATGTTATGATTTTTTTGTTTCAGCGCGATTGTGCATGCAATAGACATAAGCATGGTAAGGGAGCTGGCATTAGCCGCTCCCACTGAACTGTACATTTCAGGTATTACTTTTCCTTCAAACTTTACTCCTTCGCTTGTATATTCAAACGAAAAGTCCTTTACCATCATATCTTCAAATGTTTCGCTGACATGCGGCTGCCTTGAAGCGCTCTGCAGAGTCTTGATCACATCTGACCTGCTTATGATGCCCTTAAGATTTTTATTTTCCACTACCGGTATGAGTTCAAGGCTGTCCCATACCATCAGATGGGCCGCATATGCCACGGATGTTTTTTCAGTCACGGTAATTGGATCCTTAGTCATTACCTTTGACAGGGCATCATTATCTTTTATATGGCTCTCAAGATCCTTGGCAGTAACTATCCCGACCAGCCTTTCCTTATCATTCAATATCGGGAATTTGGTATGTCCCGTAGTTTCCATGGCTGTTTTCCACTGTTTTACAGTATCGTATGTATGCAGAAATACAGGGTTGGTATTCATAACATCTTCGACAAGTATTATTTCCTTTTTTACAAGGCGTTCGGATATTGCCTTATTTATCATTGTAGCTATTGTAAAAGTATCATATGACGATGTTATTACCGGAAGTTTTTGTTTGTCGGCAATATCTTTTACCTCATCCGAGCATCCGAAACCTCCGGTTATCAGCACGGCTGATCCGTTTTCCAGAGCCAATCTATGGGCTTCTTCCCTGTTTCCCACTATGAGCAGGTTTCCTGGAGATATATACTTTTTCATGGCATCTATGGTCATAGCGCCTATCACAAACCGGTTCAGAGTATTCTTAAGCCCATCCCTGCCTCCAAGCACCTGTCCATCCACTATGTTTACAACCTCAGCATAGGTCAGCTTTTCAATATTTTTTTTGTGCACTTTCTCGATCCTTATCGTGCCGACTCTCGGCACCGTGCTTACCAAACCCGCCAGCTCGGCAGATTTAATCGCCCTGTATGCGGTCCCTTCGCTCACATTCAATTTGTCGGCAAGCGATCTTACCGATACTTTCGTGCCCACCTGCAACTCCCTTATAAATTCCATTATCGTTTCATGCTTAGTCATCCATTTATCTCCTTATCTATTTATCCTGGAGTTCTTCTGCGATTTCCTCAAGTTTTCTCAACCTATGATTGACCCCTGATTTTCCTACAGGCGGATCAAGCATTTCACCCAGCTCTTTTAAAGAACTGTCCGGATGGTTAAGCCTGGCTTCAGCCACCTGTCTTAAGATTGGGGGAAGTTTTCTCAAACCTATTGTATTTTTTATCAACTTGATGCATTCCATCTGTCTTACCGATGCATTTACGGTCTTGCTCAGATTGGCTGTTTCACAGTTGACAAGCCTGTTTACATTATTTCGCATTTCCTTGTATATGCGCACATTTTCAAGATTGAGCAGCGAACTATGAGCTCCTATTATGTTAAGCAAATCAACGATTTGTTCTCCTTCTTTCAAATACACGACAAAGCTGTTCTTTCTCTCTATAACCTTAGAGTTTAGGTCATAGGTATTTATAAGGTTCGATAGATCTTCAGCGTGCTCGCCGGTATGGTTCACAAACTCCAAGTGGTATGTCTTTTCGGGATTGGTTACCGAACCTCCTCCTAAAAACGCACCCCTTATATAGGCTCTCCTTGAGCTTTCATCTTTTATAAGGGACTGCTTTATACCACGGATTATGCCTATGCCTTTGCCGCGGGTTTCAAGCACGCCGCATCTTCTCAGTATATCAAGAGCACCCTGCCCTTCTGTTATTATTATCATATATATATTGTTTTTCTTAAGCAACCTGTTTCGCTTTACAACAACTTCAGGATGGACCTTAAAGCATTTTTTTATAAAGGAAAACGCTCTTCTAACTATGGCAGGATTTTCACTGGCTACCCTAAGGCCTATGTTGTGCTGACTGTTTAGGCTTATGGTGCCGCATGTCTTTATAAGAGCCGAAAGCTCTGCAATCTCACAATCCCTGCCGCCATCCGCAACCCTGCAGGCTTCATTTTTGGTAGTCTGTGAAAATGACATAGTTTACCCCCTTGCTTCTTGTTTTAGACGCTCGCTGAGATAATAAGCTTCAAGCATCCTTTTCCTATCATTCGATAGCTTGTTGTCAAGTATTAGTTTCATTATAATCCTTGCAAGTTTCTTGGAATCGTGCCTTACCAGATTCTTTTTAAATATATAAACAAGATTATCCTCAATCACCTTTATTCCCCTGTGCAAAATTGCATCTTTACCTATCTCGACTTCCGATGCCCCATCCTCAACATATTTGCTGTATAGCAATTTTGGAATCTTACCGTTGTTTACAATGACATAATCCACTATTTTGCTCTTGCAGTGCCTGTTTATTGCATCTATGTGGTCGCATACCGAATATCCATCTGTTTCCCCAGGCTGGGTCATTATATTTGCCACATAGATTTTCAATGCATTTGATTCCCTTATATGTTCCCCTATATCATCTACCAAAAGGTTTGGTATTATGCTTGTATAAAGGCTTCCGGGGCCTAAAACTATAGCATCGGCTTCATCTATAGCAGTTAAAGCCTCCTTTAAAGGTTGTACTCCGGACGGCTCTATAAAAACCCTTTTTATAGGAACTGATTCATAAGGTTCTCTATCAGGTATCTTGCTCTCGCCCTCGATTACAACACCGTTTTCGAGTTCAGCGAAAAGTTTTACATTAGCCAGTGTCACAGGAAGCACCTGGCCGGTTACGGCAAGCACATCACTTGTCCTTTTAACAGCCTCCTCGAAGCTGCTCGAAATCCCATTCATCGCAGCCAGGAAAAGGTTCCCGAAATTTTGCCCTTTCAAAATACCGTCGGTAAATCTATACTGGAGCAGCTCCTGCATCAGGGGCTCGGTATCCGCAAGCGCCAGTATGCAGTTTCTTATATCACCCGGCGGAAGCATTCCAAGTTCCTCCCTCAATACGCCTGATCCACCTCCATCGTCTGCAACAGTGACGATAGCCGTTATGTTTGAAGTATAATGCTTTATGCCTCGAAGCATGGTTGAAAGTCCTGTTCCTCCGCCTATAACCGCTATTTTGGGCCCTTTAATCAAGAGCCTTTTCTCATAAACAAGGTTATTTATCTTTCCAACATCAATAGACGCGTTTGCCTTATTATCATCAGCAAGCATCGAAAACATCCCCATTCCTTTCTTGACAAAATAAAATCGTCTTTCAAATAATTTTTAGTTTCGGACATTTTGCACCTTTATCTGTAATGATTGTTCATATCTTCATGTATGTCCCTGTGATCGATTATGACCCTATGGCTGTTTTTCTTCAGGGATTCATAAATTTGGTTTGCAATTACCACAGATCTGTGCCTTCCGCCTGTACACCCAACCGCTATTACAAGATGTGTTTTGCCTTCCTTAATATAATATGGTATTAAAAACTCAACCATGTCGTTTACTTTATCCAAAAATTGTCTAGCTTCAGGCCATTTTAATACATACTCCTTTACAGGTTCATCCTGTCCGGAATGCTTCTTGAGAGATTCAACATAGTATGGATTTGGAAGGAATCTGACATCGAATACAAGATCCGAGTCCAAGGGAATTCCATATTTAAAGCCGAAAGACACCACAGATATTATTATGCCTTCGAATTTTTTACCTTCAACAAATATGTGAACTATCTCCTCTTTAAGCTGCCGCGGAGTCAGGGTAGAAGTATCAATTATGTTGTCGGCTTTGGATTTTACCTCGGCGAGCCTTATGCGCTCTTTATTTATACCGTCAAGTATCCTTCCATCTACGGCGAGAGGATGACTTCTTCTTGTTTCCTTGAATCTTTTAATGAGCACATCATCAGATGCATCCAAAAATAATATTTCATATTTATAATTCATTTTCTTCAACTGATTTAAGCTGTCAAAAAGGTCATAGAAAAACTTTCCTCCCCTTATATCGATTACAAGTGCGATTCTGTCTATCTTGCCTTGAGTTTGATAGCATAAATCTGCAAATTTAGGAACAAGAGCCGGAGGCAGATTATCCACACAAAAAAATCCTAAGTCCTCAAGGCATCTGGTGGCCTGAGTCTTTCCGGCTCCTGACAATCCCGTCACAATAACAAAGCGCAATCCTATCACTTCCTTTTGCCATATAAAGCAAGCATACAGATACATCTTATGCTTAAAAAACACTGTGCCCTGCCGTCAAAAATTTAATGCCTGATACAAAATTCCACAAGTATCTTTGATATATTTTATTATACCATAATGCATTGTACAATCCCCATAATAAGACAAACTACCAATTTAAATGCCTCCGGCAAAAATATCAGGTAATTATTTACATTCATATCCGTTTCATAATAAAGCAACACTGGCTGTCGTAAAAAGAATTTGTACGCAAAAACTTTTATAAATCAATTTATATTTAAAAAAACTATGCTAAAGTATAATGTTGATTTTTTGAGCAATCGTTTTGTTAAACAGAGCCAAAGAAAAATATGCTGGGGCTGCTGCAACAATGCATTGCGCATTGTGCAGCAAGACC
>CALCDS010000136.1 GCA_937900065.1 uncultured Clostridiaceae bacterium
AAGGAGAGTATTCTATGAGCTTTATGTTTAAGCCGTTAGCATATGATGATTTGACTGCAATTAACCGGCCCGTATTATCCTCTTTTGTTACAAAATCTATTGCAGTCGGCAATAAGGATGTAGCAGACACAATCATAAAGAGCCTGGGTCAATCCCAAAGATATGTTATCCTTGTAGATGGATATGTAGGAAGCAATTTTATAAACTTTGCAGATGGGCTGCAGAAGGAAATATGTGATAAAAAATGTAAAGCTTTTGACATGAAGGATGTATACTTAAGCGAGGAAGAAATCAATGAACTGACAAAGTCCAATTTGCCTCTGAATTATGATGATGACCCAGTGTTGCTATTTGGAAGTTTGTTTAAGGGAAAGATTGATGATTTCATTGATAATGAAAAGTTAAAAAGTATGATTGATGAGATAATGGGGTTTGATGGGATAAGCATCGTCTATGGACATGGATGCACTGTAAAACCTTTATTAAAAATTGCTACAAAGGTAGTGTATATTGATATTTCACCAAAAAATGCTGCAATTCGTGCACGTGAGGGCAAATTCATGAATATTGGCGATAATGAAATAAGGCCATTCAATGCTCTCATGCGGCGCAACTATTTCGTTGATTACGAAATAGTTGTTCATCAGAGGACTGAACTGATAAATAAGAGTTTGATCGATTTTTACGTCGATGGAAATGATGATAATGAATATAAAATGCTTCCATTTGAAGCTCTTAATGAAATGTTCTGCACGCTTGTAAAATATCCCTTTAGATGTAAGCCGGTCTATCTGGAAGGCATTTGGGGTGGTGAATATATCAGAAAAATAAGGCACATCCCCATGGATATTTCGAAAAACATAGCCTGGGTCTTTGATTTTATTCCTACGGAAGTGAGTATTGTTGTGGATGTGGATTCATATAATTTTGAATTGCCATTTTCAACATTTATGGAATTTCAGGCAAAGTCCATAATAGGCGAAAAAGCATACAAGAGATTTGGAGGATATTTTCCTATTCGTTTTAATTATGATGATACTTATCACAGCAATGGAAATATGTCAATACAAGTACATCCTCAAGGTGAATATACACGAAAGCACTACAATGAAAAGTTTTCCCAGGATGAAGCTTACTACGTCATCGCTACAGGGCATAATGCCAAAACATATATAGGATTCAAGAATGATGCCGATATAGATGAATTCCTCGATTTAGCTGAGAAATCTCACGATGATGGAAGCTATGTTGATTATAAAAAATATATAAATGCGGAAGTTTCTATGCCGGGCAGGCAGTTTATGTTGCCTGCGGGTACCATTCATGCGTCGGGACAAAATCAGTTGATTTTAGAGTTAGGAAGCCTGACTGTAGGTTCATACACTTATAAAATTTATGATTATAACCGCAGGGATAAGGATGGAAAGGCTCGTCCGATTCATTTGAAAAACGCAAGGAGAGTCTTGAAACGCAATAGGAATACGGACTGGGTAAGAAAAAACATTGCAATAGATCCTATTCTGATTAAAGAAAGTGATGATTTCAAGGAGTTTATCCTGGGCGATACTGATTTGATGTACTATCAGACGAGCAGGGTGGAGCTTAAAACAAATGGAAGCTATAAAGGAAACAATGATGGTCAATTTACCGTGATAACGCTTGTTGACGGTGAAGAAATAGAAGTATATTCAGAATCCGATCCTGATTTTAAATTTACTCAAAGATATTTGGAAATTGTAGTTATTCCGGCAAGCATAACCGATTATGTAATAGTTAACAAAGGTTATCAGCCTGCAGTTATCCATAAAGCATACTTAAAACCGAATTTTGAGAAATATATTTTATAAAGATGTGTCACTTTAAACATAGGCTCTGTTTAGTAAAGATGTTGATTTTGAGCATCCACATCTGGTTCGCACTTTTTAAGTTCTAAGGCTCATTGCCTTGCTTATCAAGAACTTTTGCAACTCGCTACACTCAGACACGCAAAAGTTCTAGGATTCGCTTTGGCAATTTCGTCAAGAACTTAGCAAAAGTGTTCACATTGCTCACTTGGATTGCTCAAAAAATCAACATTAAACTTTAATATAGCCTAAACATAAAATTTCTATTGGATGAACACAGTATCTTTTCAGCAAAGGCAT
>CALCDS010000137.1 GCA_937900065.1 uncultured Clostridiaceae bacterium
TTCTGCAAAAGCATACCAATTATAGAGGATTGCGGCATGGTTTTGTGGATTCGGTCTTTCAGTCTTATATAGCTATCGTCCTCAAAAAACTCATTTTTAAATCCCGGTCCGTCATGATTAAAGATATGTGTTATCCTATCTTGAACTATCTGGCAACATTTTAGCGAGGAGTAAACTGCAATATTTCCGCCTTTAGAGTGTCCGCCAATTTTTAATTTGCATGGAATCCTCTCGGCAACAGCGTTCAGGTATGCAGTGCCTTCCTTTTGAGAAGGAACAGGACTTGTGAACGCCATATTGAAATCCTCTTTCCATCCGATAAAAGTCGCATCCGTTCCACGGTAAGCTATATATGCCGAATCATCGTCTAAAAGATAAGTAATGGCAGAGAACTGCTTCTCTGCTTTGTTGTCTATTTGATTCACATAAAAAGCCAGCTTCGTATTGCAAAACCTCGGACTATTTGCAAATGCAAAAAGCAGTTGCTGGTTTCTTTTGCTGTCTCTGACATTATGACATAGCGTATTTGGATTCTTTAAAACGGCAAACTCTTGAATCGGCACCGGCGATGAAATATCCGATAAGCCAGGGACGATGCCATCAAAATACAGATACGCTAATTGGGACAGCACCAAGCTGTCGACGGCGTTGAATTGTTTGTTTTCAAAAGTATCCTTTATTTCTTTTGTATAATCTATAATATTTTTCATATCATCTTTTCCTATTTTAATCTATATTATCTTACAGGCATATGGCTATAATACAAAATAGTCACCAGTAGAATAAACTATATTACCTGCAAGAATGCTTTATTTCAATTCCCATTTATATCAGGATAAGTTAGATGACTATATGCCTCTATAATTCCGCAGAGAGCTGCGAAATATTCAGGTCAAATTTCAAATCTCCTGTGGATATCCCATTGCTTTGGCTCTCTAGTTTGTAAAGAACACTTCCATCAAATATGCTGCGCATCTTCGTTACATACTCTTCCGGATCCTCTTTCATTCCATTGTTGGCCCATCAGACAATCATGCCAACAAAAGCAGTGGCTGCAAATTCAGTAATAAATCCCCATTCTTCTTCCTTATATTCTGTACTTTGTATGCTCTCGATCACAGGTATTAAAATATCCCGGATGTAATCATGCAAATATTCCTGAAAAGAGTTTTGCCCGGTTGTATTGAGAGCATTTATATAAAACGTCCTATTCTGCCGCATGTAATTACACAAATCCACCATGCCGTCCAGGCAATGCTCCACATTGTTATAGGAGTTCATGAAACGGGCAGTCTCTGTATAATAAATCCAGTTCATAAGATCATATTTGTCCTTAAAATGATAATAGAATGCTTGCCTTGTCAATCCGCAATCTCTTACAATATCCTTTACGGTAATCTGATTGAAGGCTGTCTTTTCCATCAGCCTTTTCAAGGAATCGGCAAGGACATGTTTTGTTATATTTGAACCAGACATTGCAATCCTTCTCTCTAAGTATCATGGAATTCGCATATATAATTGTCATATAAAAATTTTAAGATAGCTCCCATCGGGATTGCTATAAAAGCCAACATGCTTTTTATCCCTTCTTTTAAAAAATGCATTGCCGTGTATGGTTTTTCATATATCTAATCCATTTGGCGGCTTATCAAATCTCTGAATTTGCTTTATGCTGCAGCGATAAAATTTTTGTTTTATTAAATTGTGTTTCCAAAACGTCTCTCCCGAGTACGGTATCTTTCTATAATCTTATTGAGTTCTTCTTCTGTGAAATCCGGCCAAAGTGTGTCAGTAAAAAATAATTCCGTATATGCCAGCTCCCACAATAAATAATTGGAAAGCCTGCTTTGTCCACCTGTACGTATGAGAATATCGGGTTCCGGTACATTTGCCGTATCCAAATAACCGGATATCATCTCTTCTGTAATATTTTCCTGTAAAACGGAAGCATCAGCCACCATCTTTTGGATTGCCCTTTTAATTTCATCCCTACCGCCATAATTGAAAGCTACTTGCAAATGCAAGCCTTCTTGCGAGCGGGTCATGGGCTCTGTCTGAAGGATGATATCCTGAAGTGATGGATTCAACTTTGTTTTATCTCCTATTACCGTAAGCTTGATTTTATTTTCCATAAACTCGGTACGAGTGTCTTTCAGGTAATTATAAAAAAGCTCAATTATGGCCGATACTTCTTGCCTAGAGCGTTTCCAGTTTTCAGTCGAAAAAGCATAA
>CALCDS010000138.1 GCA_937900065.1 uncultured Clostridiaceae bacterium
TATTTAAATGACCTTTGTTCGATACAATCCAAAAACAAAAAAACAATGAAACCCTTGATCAAAGATGATGCAAATACTGCATACATAAAGTCCTATATCCTTTGTAAGATATCTTTTATGGGTGGCACTGTTTTTTTAAATTTTATTTAAAATCAATAAAAATTGCTTTACAGGGGGTGCTAAGATGGACTACATGGATAAATACAATCTGTGGCTCAATAGTCCATATGTGGATGATAAAACCAGGGAAGAGCTCAAAAAAATCAAAGACAAAAAACAAATAGAAGATATGTTCTATAAGGACATTCAATTCGGTACCGGAGGACTAAGAGGCATAATAGGTCCTGGAACAAACCGCATGAACATTTACGTCGTAAGGAGGGCCTCACAGGGTGTTGCCAATCATATCAAAAAATTGGGAGGAAACGTATGCCTAAGGGGAGTTGTAATCGCCTACGATTCAAGGCATAAGTCGAGGGAATTTGCAATGGAAGCTGCAAGCGTGTTTGCAGGAAACAATATAAAAGCCTACGTGTTTGAAGATTTGCGGCCGACTCCAGAGCTTTCGTATGCCGTAAGAAAGTTGAGCGCTATCGCAGGTATCGTGATAACTGCAAGCCACAACCCTCCCGAGTATAATGGTTACAAAGTATACTGGGAAGACGGGGCGCAGGTATCCCTCGATACGGCAAATGAAATACTTTCAGAGATAAACAACATTTCTGATTTCGGCCATGTAAAGTATAAAAACCTCGATACGGCTAAAAACGAAGGCCTGTTTTCCGTAATAGGTGAAGAAATAGACCATATGTATATCGACGATATACAATCACTTATAATAAATAAAGATATAATAAAGAATATGGGCGATAAACTTACAATAATATATACTCCATTGCACGGAAGCGGCAACAAACTTGTAAGGAGATCGCTCAAAACTGCAGGGTTTAAAAATGTCCACGTTGTAAAAGAGCAGGAACTTCCGGATCCTGATTTTAGGACAGTGAAATCGCCAAACCCTGAGGATCCAAAGGCATTTGAACTTGCAATCAAAATGGCTTCGGATTTAAAGCCTGATATCATATTGGGGACTGATCCCGACAGCGACAGGCTCGGAGTCTGCGTGCCTGATGATGAAGGCAAATATGTTACTCTTACAGGAAACCAGATCGGAGCCTTGCTCATGAAATATATACTTTCCCAGCTTAAGGAAAATGGAAAGCTCCCTTCAAACGGAGTCGTAATAAAAACCATAGTGACTTCCGAACTTGGAAGGGCAATAGCTTCACATTATGGAGTCAAAGTCATCGATACATTGACCGGATTTAAATATATAGGCGACAAGATAAAGGAATTTGAACAGGATTCTTCATATTCATTCCTTTTCGGATACGAAGAGTCCTATGGATATCTGGCAGGAACATTTGTCAGGGACAAGGATGCCGTAATAGCCTCCACTCTAGCCTGTGAAATGGCTTTATACTGCAAGAGCAAGAATACAACCATATATGATATGCTAAAGTCAATATACAAAAAATATGGATTTTACCGTGACTCCTTAAAATCCATAACACTAAAAGGCAAACAGGGAAGCGAGACCATATCAAAGCTTATGGGGACCCTTAGGAAAAATGCTCCTCGAAGGATTGGAATTGAAGATGTAGTCGATGTTTATGACTATGAAAAGGGAATCGGAGACCTTCCAAAAGCAGATGTGCTCCAGCTTATAACCGATAAGAAATCGAGGATAAGTATAAGGCCATCAGGCACCGAACCCAAAGTCAAGATATATTATTCCGTAAACGGTAAGACCCTCGAGGACGCTCAAAAAAGGCTGGATTTGCTTATAGAAGAATTCTCATCCGACATCAATAAGATTATA
>CALCDS010000139.1 GCA_937900065.1 uncultured Clostridiaceae bacterium
ATACTGCAAACTTTGCTCTATTTATAGCCATATCGTACCTCCGATTTAGTGATTAGATTAGATGCTTCATTTTTACCAGTTTAAGTTCATGCCTCCTTTAAATTAAGTTTTAAACATAGACTATGTTAAAGTATAACGAGGTGATAGATCTTCCCACTTGCAATGGGCGGGTACCCTTTCGGTTTTCAGGCTGTGAACTACTTTCGTCTCATTGAAACGCAGTAAGGTTGATTTTGAGCATCCTTGTTCACATTTCACTACGATTGCTCAAAAAATCAACATCGTGCTTTAACAGAGCCTAAACAAAAATCGTATCACTTGCTTTAATTCTTATCAAGCAATATTATATCACAACAAAACAGCATAATAACTCATTCAACTTCATAGTAAATTGTGCCAGGCCGATAAAAAAATTGACTATGTTCAATAAAGTATACTTTATTGAACATAGTCAAAAATTTACGGTTTAATCTAATAATCCTTGTCCTTATAAAAATCAATTATGGCTTTTGCAATCTCATCTGCCGCATCTTTCTGGAAAGAGTCCTGCACAAGCTTTTCCCTCTCTACAGGATTTGAGACAAATCCGATCTCGACAAGCACCGAAGTCATATTTGTCATCCTTGTAACATAGAGATTGTCATTTACGGTATTGCGCCTTATAAGGCCGAGGCTTGAAATGCCATCGCTTATTGAATCCGCCAGTTTCTTGCTGTCAGCGGCCGCCTCGCACGGGGTCTTATCATCCACAAGCACATTGGTGAGTATCGATATCTTTCCCACTCCCCCTTGATATGAAATATACACATACCCTTCAACGGATTTTAATACTTTATATTCTTCTCCGACCGTCAAACTCCCCAGCACATTTCCATTATCATCATAAACAGGCACGCTTCCCAATGCTTTGGCATACACATCGTCGCAGTCTATGTTCGGCCTGAAATTGCTGTAATGGGCTTCAACTCCGCTTGCGCCGGAATAAACTGCCGAGTTATGGTGTATGCTCAAAAACAGATCAACGTTGGACTCATTTGCCATATCGACCCTGTCAGTTAAAGGAATGGTCGATGTGTCATCCTCTCTTGTCATCTTTACAGTCATGCCCTTTTCTTCAAGCTCGGTTTTCACTTTTTCAGCCAAGCTTAAATTAAGATCAGCTTCATTATATTCCATCATTGCATTTCCGCTGCTGTCCTTTGGTATTGCCCCCGGATCTGATCCTCCGTGGCCTGGGTCTATCATGACTACCCTATCAAGCATTACTTTTATGCCTATGACCTTAGTTTTTCCTCCAGCCGACGCTGTGACCTCTACATATCCAGGGGCTAAAGCGGTCAGCGTTCCATCTTTTTCTATCTTCGCTATGCTGTCGTCGCTCACAGTAAATTTTATATCAGGTTTAGGAGCATTCCTTGGTATCATTGTAAGGCTCACTTCAGGTTTCATGCTGTCATTCACATGAATGCTCGAGCTTTCAAAAGTCATGTCTATGCTTGCTGCAACGGGTGGTATGGCATTTTCAAACGCCTCATCCGATACGGCACCCTTACCGCCCATCATATAAGCCTCCGTAATTTCGCTCTTCTTTGTATCAATAAACTCTCTTATGTCCGAGGTGGGATTTGAGTCCACCAGGATTATAGGCGATCCTGTCAGGCTTGCAAGTGCTGAACCTGAGAGCGCATCCGGGAAATCATTGCCTGTTGCGATAAATATCCTTCCAAAGTTAAAATCCGATTCAAACGTTTTTAAAACAGCAACGTTTGTGGCAAACCTGTCGGCTCCTTCTATTCTTTGAGGGTTAGGAAGCTTGGACATTACATCGTCGCTTATAACCCCTTCCCCGCCTATGACATATACATCTGTTATGTTGTTATCCTTTATGTAATTATCTATGGATTCCGGAAGATTGTCCTTTTCTGTAAGCAGTATGGGGACGCCGTTTTGGGCAGCCCATGGAGCTATGGACAATGCATCCGGAAATTCTATGCCGGTTGCAATCACGGCCCTGTTTACACTGTCGAGCTGTGACGCCACAGCAACACTGGTTTCATACCTGTCTTCTCCAGAAATCCTTATGCATTCTATCCCCTGTGAGGCAAGCTCATCTTCTATATCTTTTGATACTACGCCAAAGCCTCCTATTATAAATACTTTTTTTATATCCAGCCTTTTCAGTTCATCATATAAAGATTCATCAAGCTTGTCTGGATTTGTAAGGAGTATGGGCGCATTATATTTTTTAGCAAGAGGTGCAGCGCTTAAAGCATCCGGAAAATCCTCTCCTGTTGCAATAATGGCAGTATCACAAGGCCCCTCCCATCCGAACTTGGATATTTCGATTGATGTCTGATACCTATCACTGCCTGCAATTCGGTCATTGCTATCTTCTTTGGCATATGCCTTTATACCAAAGAAAGTCAAACTGCATAAGCAAAACATTATAATCATTAGTAGAAATTTCTTTTTCATATAGTGTACCTCCTTGATTGTTCCCCGGTACAATTCTCATATCGTATTCCATAAACATGCAATTTATCCCGGGATTAGTATCTCAGGCTTTCTTTTCTATTATTATAACGCATCAGTAGAAAATTTTTCGGCTGTAGAAAAATTTTCTTACCTTTGTGCGTTTCAGCGAGGCGAAAGATAACCTGCCTGAAAATGATACGGTACCCGCCTCCTACAAAGGTTAGGGACATCTACCGCCTCGCTATAACATAGCATTTCATATTATGACTTATTCTGCTTAAATTTTACAGGCATCAACTGCATTGCTTCTATTTCAGCTCTACAATTGTAACGCCCATTCCACCTTCTCCATATTTTCCAAGCCTATAAGATTTTACATGGGTATGGTGCTTTAGCATGTCTATGATGCCCTGCCTTAACACACCCGTACCTTTGCCGTGGATTATGGTCACTTCATTAAGGTGGGAAAGATATGCATCGTCAAGATATTTATCTGTATTCAATATCGCTTCATCCAAAGTCTGTCCTCTTAAATCCAATGAAGGCGATACGGCTTTATCCCTGCTTAAATGCATTTTATAAGATGATGCATCAGCCTTTGAACCATTCTTTGTACTGCAAGATAGGTCCGACAGCTTCACATTTATCTTCATTATGCCTACCTGCACTGAGACTTCACCTTTATCATCCGGAGTAGACAATGCAATACCGTTTTGGTTTAACTCCGAAATATATACGCTATCGCCGGGCTTTACATTCTTTAGGGGTCTTAAATTCATTTTAGGAGCCACTGCCGATCCAATGGAATCCTCAAATAGATCGAGCTTATCCTTGAGCTTCTTTCTTGCCTCTTCTATCTTTTTGTTTCTTTCCGACTCTTCTTGTATCTCGCTTAATTTTCTGAGCCCCTTTATTATTTCATCAGCTTCTTCTTTGGTCTCTTTTATAAGGCTTCTTCCCTTTTGCCTTGCTTCATTTATTACCGCATCTCTTGCTTTGTCCAGCCTTTCCTTGCGGTTTAAGTATTCCCCGTGTATCCTCTCGGCTTCTTTTTTGAGCAATTCGGCTTTTTCCCTATCCTGTTCAGCCGCAATCCTGTCCTTTTGAAGATTTGATATCAGATCTTCAAATTTTAGGCCTTCCTTTGAAACGAATTCCTTTGCCTTATTGATTATCTCATCATTGAGTCCGAGCCTTTTCGATATTTCAAAAGCATTGGATTTTCCCGGAATGCCTATGAACAATTTATATGTCGGTCTTAAAGTTTCAACATTGAATTCAACAGACGCGTTCTCTATTCCGTCTCTTTGAAGCGCAAACGCTTTAAGCTCGCTATAATGCGTGGTTGCAACCACTCTTGAGCCCCTCATATAAAGCTCATCTAGTATTGCCATAGCCAGAGCCGCTCCTTCAGTCGGATCCGTCCCTGCTCCCAATTCATCAAATAAGCAGAGCGATTTCTCCGAAGCCTCAGCCATTATGCTGACAATATGGCTCATATGGGATGAGAATGTTGACAGGCTCTGTTCTATGCTCTGCTCATCTCCTATATCGGCAAGCACATCATCGAACACAGATATGGAAGAGCCCTCCTCTGCAGGTATCTGGAGCCCTGCCAATGCCATGAGCGTTAAAAGGCCCGTAGTTTTCAGAGTCACTGTTTTCCCGCCCGTATTCGGCCCTGTTATCACAAGAACATTATAATCGCGTCCAAGCCTTATGCTGTTCGGAACGACTTTATCAGGATTTATCAATGGGTGCCTTCCATTCTTGATATTTATATAACCTTCATCGTTGATGATCGGCGGCATGCATTTAAGCTCAATGGATAGATTTGCTTTTGCAAATATGAAATCAAGCCTTGATAGTATATCGTTATTGATGCTTATAGAGTCGATGCTTTCTCCAACCTTTAAGCTGAGCTGCGTCAGTATTCTCTCTATCTCGGCCTTTTCTTTTAGCTTTAATTCCCTGATATCGTTATTCAGCTCCACCACAGCCATGGGCTCGATAAAAAGCGTTGATCCGGTCGATGACTGATCATGCACTATGCCGGGAAAATTAGCCCTGTACTCGGATTTCACGGGTACGACAAACCTATCCCCTCTTACGGTTATTATGGATTCCTGAAGATATTTTGAATGATCTCCAGACCTTATCATTCCGTTTAGCCTGTCACGTATCGAACTGTTCTTGTCTTTTATCTGCTTTCTTATATTGTAAAGTGTAACACTTGCCCTATCCGATACTTCATCTTCACTTATTATGCAGCTGTATATGTCATCTTCTATTTTTTTATTGGGTGTGATCCCTGAAATAAGCTCGTCAATCATAGGATAACTCTCCTTTATTTCATTACCCTTAAAGCCTTTCACTCTTCTTGCACACCTTAAATGATCGGCGATACCCAATAATTGGCCCGGCTCAAGCATGGAACCTATCTGAACTTTCTTCAGGCTGTCCCTTATGTCCACAAGCCCTTCTATAGGGGCACTCCCTCTTTTGAATATTATATTGACAGCCTCATCAGTTTCCTGCTGCATCATTTTGACTTCTCTTATATCGTTCGACGGAACAAGGTTCTCGGCCAGTTCCCTTCCCATTGGAGAGCATGCGAGCTCACTCAGCCTTTTGATCACCTTATCATATTCGAGCACTTTAAGCGCTCTTTTATTCATTCCAAACCACTCCTTATGCACTTTACTGGATTATTTTCAATTCCTGCCGCCTTTTTATATGTATATTTAAACTGTTATAGACTGTTTTAACAAGGATGTTGATTTTGAGCAATCCAAGTGAGCGATGTGAATGCTTTTGTTAAGTTCTTGGCGAAATTGCCGAAGTGAATCTTAGAACTTTTGCTTGTTTGAGCAAAGCGAGTTGCAAAAGTTCTTGATGAACGAGAGCAATAAGCCTTAGAACTTATAAAGCATGAACAGGCGAACGGGATGCTCAAAATCAACACTATACTTTAACATGATCTAAACATACTCACTGCCATTCAACATGCATCTTCAGTACTACATATACAACATATATAAATTATACAC
>CALCDS010000140.1 GCA_937900065.1 uncultured Clostridiaceae bacterium
ACAAGAAAGAGGGTTTTGACGGCATAGAGCACGAGAATGCAGTTTAGGGGCAAAATATATCGGCATACATATTTAAAGCTTTCCATTTAGACATGTGAAAGCTTTTTTATGCATGTGTATAGTTGCACGAATTGCGTTTTCACTTTAACGAGGAGGAAATTTGATGAGTGACTATTTTAATCTATACAATTCAATTTCTATTATAGAGTCAGTGCTTAAAATATTTACATATATTGCTGTCATAATCGTTTTGTATAAAGTGCTCCAAGCCCTTAATATATATATAAGCAAGAATATAAAATAAGATCAGTTTATATTAAAAAGCGTGGTGCTGATTTTTGAGCATCCTTTTCGCCTGTTCACATCTTTTAAGTTCTAAGGCTCATTTGTTAAACAGAACTTAAGGTCAAAACATATGGATCGGATATGAATAAGGACAAACCCAACGTATTGTGCATTTGCGGCATGTTGGGTTTATTTTTATATATTGTATATTATATAAGCCGTTCATAATAAAATTAAAAAGTCCGGAGGAAAAGGCCATAGAAATTCACCCATTTGAGACTCTGGAAAACTTTAATTTTACGGTGGATGAATTATATGGATTGTCCACTATTAAAATAAAAATAGTTAATGTAGACAATCCATGAAATTCACCCATTTGAGACTCTGGAAAACTTTAATTTTACGGTGGATGAATTATAAAAATAAAATAAATGGATAAATTATTTAAAAGAGAAAATAACTAGAACAGCATTATAAATTATATATCGATTCAATGGAGGGATTGGAATGGACGCTAAACATTTGGAGCATTTTAAAAGTTTGCTTTATGATGAAATGGAAAGGACAAATGAAATATTAAACGGGATTAAAGAGAATATGGGGCTTGAAGAATCACTGAAGGACAATACATCTGAACTGTCGTCATATGACAACCATCCTGCCGATTTAGGGAGCGAGACATTTGAAATTGAGAAGAACAGGGCTTTAAAGGCAAATGAGGTTACACATATGAAGAAAATTCAAGATGCCTTGAATAGGATTGAAAATGGAAAATATGGTATTTGTGAAATATGCAAGAAGGAAATAGACTATGAAAGGCTGAAAGCCGTTCCATATGCAACATTATGCGCATCTTGCGAAAGTGAAAGGGGTTCTAACTATGATCATCCGCAGGATAGGCCGGTTGAAGAGAGTGTGAACCTACATCCTTTGGGAGAAAAAAGCGGGAATGCCGAAGATTATACAGGATATGATGGTGAAGATGTATGGCAGGAGCTTACTAATTATGATTCCCCAAATTATATGTTATTTGACGATGACGATGAAGACAGGCAAGGTGTTGTGGAAGAGACTGATAAAATCAGCAATGAGCAGTATAAAAAACAGCTTGGGGATTGATTCGGACTTTAGCATGATTGTTTAATAGGCTTGATAAAGCTGAGGGTGGTACTATGTTTTTAGTGCTCTTGTTCGGTATTGTGATATTGGACCAGGTTACAAAATATCTGGCATATGTTTATTTGCAGCCTCAAAATACAATACCCGTTATAAATAACTTTTTTTATCTTACATACCTTGAAAACAGGAATGCTGTATCTGACTCATTAAGGGATGGGCCATGGTTTATTATATCTATAGCTGGTATAATCGTGATATCCGCATTGTTTTATAATTTAACAAGACATGGAATAAATGAAGCTGCAAAAATTGGTACAGCTCTTATATCTGCAGGGATCATAGGAAATTTTATAGACAGCCTAAGGAACGGATATATAATTCATTTTCTTGATTTTTCAATTTGGCCTATCTTGAATATAGCCGATATATCTGCAGCCTTAGGATGTATGATTTTAATCAGTCTATTGTTCTTTAAAGGAAAGGATAGGGCTGCATAATGTGTGAGGTGGGGGTATGGATTTAAAAACTATAGTGTGTTCGAAATCCGGAGAAAGAATTGATTCATATGTAGCAAACTCTTTGGACGAGCTCTCGAGATCCTATGTGCAAAAGCTGATAGATGAGGGAATGGTAAAGGTAAACGATAAATTAGTAAAACCCAATTATAAGGTTAAAATAGATGATATAATAACTGTAGGCATACCTGAACCTGTCAAACTTGAAGTAAAAGCTGAGGATATAAAGCTTGATATATTGTACGAAGATGATGATGTCATTGTTGTAAACAAACCTCAGGGTATGGTCGTTCATCCTGCAGCCGGAAATTATACAGGAACGCTTGTGAATGCATTGTTATATCATTGTACCAATCTATCTGGCATAAACGGAGTATTGAGACCTGGAATAGTGCACAGGATAGACAAGGACACGAGCGGGGTGCTCGTGGTAGCTAAAAATGATATGGCGCACAGAAATCTTGCAAAACAGATAAAAGAGCATACAGTAAACAGGCGCTATATTGCGCTTGTCGAGGGGGTAATAAAAACAGAGTGCGGCACGGTCGAGGGAGCGATTGGAAGAAATCCAACCGATAGAAAAAAGATGGACATAGTTCAAAACGGAAAGCCTGCAATAACTCATTTTAAGGTTCTTAGGCGCTTTAAGAATTATACATTGATCGAAGCTAAACTTGAAACAGGAAGGACTCATCAGATAAGGGTACATATGTCCCATATAGGCCACCCTGTTGTCGGAGACCCATTGTACGGAGTCAAAAAACAAAAGTTCAATTTAAAAGGCCAAGCCCTGCATGCGGCGGTTCTTGGCTTTATGCATCCGCGTACGGGAGATTATATGGAATTTAGGGCACCACTTCCCGATTATTTTAAAAAACTGATCTCTGTTTTAGATGCGGACAATCAAAATTAAGTATTAAAATTAATGGATTTTCATTTCATTAAAAGGAGATGCTAGTATGATAGAAAAGGCTCAAATTATGGATGAAAAGGCTATTGACCGTGCACTTATAAGGATAGCTCATGAAATCGTGGAAAAAAATAAAGGCGTGCAGAATATGGCATTGATAGGGATAAAGCGAAGAGGAGTGCCTCTGGCTAAAAGGATCGCAAATGAAATTTATAAAATTGAAAATGCAAAAATGAATGTTGGAGTGCTTGATATAACCCTTTACAGGGATGATTTGAGCCTGCTGCATGAGCAACCGGTTTTAAACAGCACGAGCGTGGACTTTGATATAACAAATAAAATAATCATACTTGTGGATGACGTTTTATATACCGGAAGGACCGTACGCGCTGCTCTGGATGCGATAATGGATCTTGGAAGGCCAAAAGCAATACAACTTGCAATATTGATTGACCGTGGGCACAGGGAACTTCCAATAAGAGCTGATTATGTCGGCAAAAACGTGCCCACGTCCAGAAACGAAGTCATAAGCGTAAATTTAGAAGAGGTTGACAGTGTAAACAAGGTTGTAATAAATGAATTATGAATTAAATGTTTAATCCATTTTGAGTTTCAATCCCTTTATCATGTTCTCATCAGGAGTGACGTGGATCGTGCGGTTGGTATAGTAAATCACCATACCCGGCTTTGCACCTGAAGGCTTCTTTACATTTTTCCTCTCCGTGTAATCCACAGGCACATTCGATGAATTTTTAGCCTTGCTGTAATATGATGCAAGTGCAGCAGCTTCATTGAGCGTAGCTTCACCCACAGTATTTCCGCCTGATTTGATGATAACATGGGAACCCGGAATTTTCTTTGTATGCATCCAAATGTCTTTTGAAGATGCAAATTTAAGCGTAAGGTAATCATTTTGCACATTGTTCTTTCCAACATATATGTCAAATCCTTCTGATGATACATAGTGCATTGGTTTGGACCGCTGTTTTTTCCTTGATGCGGTATTTTTATTAGGCTTGATGTATTTCAATGATATAAGCTCATTTCTTATCTCTTCGATTTCATCATACTCTGTGCAATTTTCAAGATTTAAAAGCTGGCCTTCAAGGTATTCGATTTCTTCAAGGTTTTCCTTTAGCTGTTCATTTACGGTTTGTTCAGCAGTTTTATCCTTATTGTATTTTTTATAATAATTCTGTGCATTTTCTATTGGCGTTAACATAAAATCAAGAGGTATTTCAAGAGTGGGCTGGGATTCATCATAATAATTAGTCACCAGCGCTTTTTTATCTCCTTTTTTTATATTCCTAAGGTCTGTCATTATAAGATCGCCGTATAACTTATATATATTTTTTTGAGAGCATTCTTTTAACTTTTCATGCTGTATCGAAAGCTTTTTATAGCAGCGGGATAAATTGGTGTTTATGATCTTGTGTATGTCTGAAGATCTCTGTTTTATCCTGTCGGTCCTGTCTTTAGCTGTATAATAGTTTTCGATTGTACTGGATATTGAATCCACTGCGGAAATATCCATAGGCTTTAGATAATTAAGAGGCAGTGAATAGAAATCATAGGCCGCCTTATTTTTGTAATATATGCACGGATTGAAATCATTGCCGGATACTTTTTTTATAAATGCGCAAAGCGAATATTTTAATTTTTCCACGCCTGGTTCATCTATTGATGAAACCAGTGTGTTTTCATTGAAACCTGCATTATTGCAAATCTCTTTTGCTGCAAACAAGCTTATGCCGTCAAAGTTGGATGCTATGAATTTTGCAAGCTTTGTATCTTTAATACATTTATTTAACCTCGATAGGAAAGCTTCCATATCAAAGCTCAAAGGCTCAAGCTTATCCTGAACCGGAGGGTATTTGTACTTTACCTTAGGGAGCAATTCCCTGTAACTGCTCATATCTGAAGTAAGATGCCTTATGCTGTCAATTACGATTCCATCGTTTTCATTTACAAGCGTTATATTGCTGCGCCTCCCCATTATTTCACAAAAAATTATCTTGTTTGAAAGGCTTCCAAGTTCATCGTAGCATTCCACATATATTTTGATTATCCTGTCAAGATTATGCTGCTTTATCCCTACAATCCTGCCTCCTGACAGATGCTTCCTCAGCACCATGCAGAAAATGGGGGCATCTATTGGGCTTTGCTTGGTTATGCTTGTTATATGCACCCTTGGATAATTGGCGCTTGAAGACATAAGAAGCTTATAGTTTTTGCCGTTGTTTCTTACAGATAATATAATCTCATCTTTTTCAGGTTGAGTGACCTTGTCTATCCTTCCACCCGTGAGTTTACAATCTAATTCCCATACTATATTTCTTACAACAACTCCATCAATCGGCATATAAAATCCTCCACATTTCAAAAATCATGATTAAACGTCACACAAGTATAGTATAACATATGATATACTATATCTATTGATTTGTTTTATTGTGCGGAGGGATATTATGTTTTTCACAAAAATGCAGGGTACTGGAAACGATTTTATAATAATAGAGGATTTAAACTCTCAAATAAGGGATTATAGTGGCATTGCAAAGATTTTGTGCGACAGGCATTTTGGTGTAGGCGGTGACGGGCTTTTGATAGTAAAAAAATCCGATATTGCCGATGCTAAGATGCTAATATATAATTCTGACGGTTCCGAAGCTGAAATGTGCGGAAACGGCATAAGGTGCTTTGCAAAATATATATATGACAGCAAACTTGCTCAAAAGGACAATGTCACAATCGAGACATTATGCGGAGTAAAAAGGATCGAGCTCATAAAGCAAAGTGATAGTATAACAGGTGCCAGAGTCAATATGGGCCGTCCGCAACTGGACCCTAAAATGATTCCGGCCTTGATTCAAGGCGAAAGTATTGTCTCAAGGAACATTTTTGTGGGAAGGGATGAATACACAATTACTTCTCTTAACATGGGCGTACCGCATACGATATTGTTTGTGGATGATGTCAATGGCATTGATGCCTCAAATATAGGAAGCAGAATAGAAAAAAGCGACTATTTTCCCAAAGGGACCAATGTCAATTTTGTAAATGTATTAAATGATTGCGAATTCAATGTAAGAACTTGGGAGAGGGGTGCAGGTCTGACCTTAGCGTGCGGTACGGGTGCATGTGCCTCACTTGTTGCATGCGTCTTGAATGGAAAGACCAAAAGATGTGCAAAGGCTCATCTTTTAGGGGGCAATGTCACAGTTGAGTGGAGCGACAATGGAGATGTGTTTATGACCGGCCAGTGCAAGACAGTGTTTAAGGGAGAACTGCAGTAAGGGCATTGTAAATAGATTATGCATTTTATCATAAACTGGAATATATCGTAACACCTGGAATAATATTATATCACAGGACAATATTATCTTGGAGGCGGGTATATTTGAAACTGGTTTCTAAAGCGTTGGCTGTGATTATAATATTTTCTTTGATATGTTTGCTGCCAGCCGGATGCACAAAAAAAGACAGCACTGATAAACAAGCAGAAGAAACTCAAGTTATTGAAAAGGGTAAACTATTGATTACTGTTTCTGACAAGGAATACAAAGAGCCTATTGCCGATGCAAAAATAGTGATTGCAGGTGTTGAAGGTTTTTATAAAACCGATGGCAAAGGCCAATCCCCGGAAATCGATTTGGAGATTAACAAGGATGTTTTCAAAAAATATGGAGCCGAACTTTTTAAAAAAGCTCCGTCAGGTATGCTCACCATATTTGTTACAAAAGACGGATATAAGGACTACATAGTGTTTAACAGGCCCGTATATCCGGGTTATTCTGCGAATAATGTGAACATACAAATGAGCAAACCTGAAGAAGGACACAGCGAGACATATACGCTTGACATTCAGTATCCCGACGGCATATGGATAAATGAACTGGTTGAACATTGCAGGGGAATAGAGAGCGAAAAGAACGGAGCCGGAGAAAACAAAATAGCAGTAACCGTAAAAGACGAAAAATCAAATGCTATAGAAGGAGCTTCTGTTTTTATACCTGAACTCGGAATAAAGGTATTATCCGATAAAAATGGTTTAAGCGTATTAAAACCCGCTGCTGTGACAGATATTGCCGACTTGTATCCTTCAATGCAACAACATCAAGGATATACGGTCGTAGTAGATAAGGACGGATACATGCCTGCCGTTGTGTTTGATGTTACATTGGGTGAAAACAAAGAGGGTAGTGCAACTATAGTTTTAAAGAGTGCAAAAGCAAAGGGAGCAGAGGAATATACTGCGACCTCTCAACCATATGACAAAGATTGGTTAAGTCAGGTTATAGCAAGTTTCCATGAGCAAGAAGAATAAGCGCAGCCAAAAGCTGTGCTTATTATGCAGCGAAGCGGAAGACATAGACAAACTACTTTAATGTTTTTGTCAAAATGTTTTTGCCAAAGGCATTTAAAATTGGTAGTTTGTCTTATTTTTTTTTAGCATTAGGTTTGATATTTGTGTTCTTAAAGTGGTAAAGTGGATATAGGCTTAAAAAGTGCGAAATAGCAACTTAACATAGCGAGTAGTTATTATTTTTAAATATATGCTTGAAAATAAGCTGCTGTTTTCATATAATGAGAAGGAATTTAAAAGTGGTTGGCATAAGTTAATATTGTGGTATAATCACTTGGAAGGATGAAAGCTATGGTTAAAAGCATGACTGGCTTTGGAAGAGGAGAGTACGAGGAGAATGGAAGAGGCTACACGGTTGAAATAAAATCTGTCAATCACAGATATTCGGATGTATCAATAAAGATGCCGAGGCAGATGTCATATCTGGAGGACGATATAAAAAAATATATACTGCAATACATATCAAGGGGAAAAATAGATGTGTACATAACACAGGATAAGTTCAGTGATGAGGATGTGAGCATTACAATTGACGATGCTCTGGCAGGCGCGTATGTTAGAGCACTTAATGAACTTAAAGAGAGATATGGCTTAAAAGATGATATTTCAGTGATTTCCCTTGCTAAGATTCCAGATGTGCTCAATATTTCAAAGGTCGAGGAGGATAAGGAAAGGATATGGGGTACTTTAAAGGGCGCTTTGGATATATCTTTGAATGAACTCATTGAAATGAGAAAAATTGAGGGACAGAAACTTGCTGATGATATAATAAAAAGGGGAAAATATATAAAAACTATTATAAAGCGCATTGAAGAGCGATCTCCTGAAGTCGTAAAAGATTATAAAACAAAGCTTGAGGAAAGAATTAAGGAAATAGCAGGTGATGTAGATATTGATGAAATGAGGATCGCACAAGAGGTAGCGATATTTGCGGACAGGAGCAGCATAACCGAGGAAGTCGTGAGGATGTACAGTCACTTAAACCAGCTTGAGCTGATATTGAATGAAGATGAGCCCGTTGGGAGAAAACTTGATTTCCTGGTTCAAGAAATGAACAGAGAAATCAATACGATAGGTTCAAAGGCAAATGATCTTGACATAACCAAAGATGTGGTTGAAGTAAAGAGCGAGATAGAAAAAATTAGAGAACAGATACAGAATATAGAATAGACGGAGGTAATTTTATGGGAATAAAATTAATAAATATAGGTTTCGGAAATATAGTTTCAGCGAACAGGCTTATAGCTATTGTAAGCCCTGAATCAGCTCCTATAAAACGTATAATACAGGAAGCAAGGGACAAGGGCATGTTAATCGACGCTACATATGGTCGAAGGACCCGTGCGGTCATAATTACCGACAGTGGCCATGTGATATTATCTGCAGTTCAACCCGAAACCGTATCTCATAGGTTGTCATCCAAGGATTCGGTTGACATTGAAGACGAAGAATAGGCTCAAGGTAAACAATCATGATTAATAGGGGACTATTGATAATCATATCAGGACCTTCAGGGACTGGTAAGGGTACTCTTTGTAAAACTTTGCTCAAGCAGAATAAAGATTTGAACCTGTCGGTATCAATGACAACAAGGAAGCCAAGGAAGGATGAAATTGAAGGCAAAAATTATTTTTTCGTTGATAAGGCCACATTTCAGAATATGATATCAAATGATGGCTTCCTTGAGTATGCATGCGTTTTTGATAATTACTACGGCACCCCTAGGGAATATGTTGAGAAAATGCTGTCTTCAGGCAAGGATGTAATATTGGAAATAGACATACAAGGCGCTTTAAAGGTTAAAGAAAAATACAGTGAAGGCGTATTCATATTCATACTTCCCCCATCAATGGAAGAACTCAAGAACAGGATTAAAAAGAGGGGTTCAGAGACCGAAGAATCTTTTTTAAAAAGGTTTAAAATGGCTTACAAAGAAATAAACTATGTTTCAAAGTATAATTATGTTGTCGTTAATGATGAAGTCAAAAAAGCTGTTAAAAAGCTTGAAAGCATAATAGTTGCTGAAAAGTGCAGAGTAGACAGAATAAAAGACAGCATCTTGTTGACTAAGGAGGGTTTACTGCATGGACAATTCAATGATTAATCCATCTATTGTATCTTTGGAAAAGAAAGTTAACAACAGATATGCCCTTGTGGTTATAGCTGCTAAAAGAGCAAGACAAATAATTGCAGGCGACAGTAAAGTGACTGATTTTGATTCAAAAAAGCCATTGACGCTATCCATTCATGAAATTAATGAAGATAAGCTTGAATATGAAAATTTGAATACTGAGGATAAATGAGGAAAGCAATATGTTGAATGGCAAAAAAGTTGTGATGGGCATATGCGGAGGAATTGCCGCATATAAAGCAGCTGATGTGGTAAGCAGATTAAAAAAACAGGGTGCTGAGGTGGATGTTATAATGACGCGTTCGGCTGCAAACTTTATAACACCTTTAACTTTTCAATCCCTGTCGGGTAACCATGTTGTTGTTGATATGTTTGAAAAGCCTGTGTCATGGGAAATAAAGCATATATCGCTTGCCAAAAAAGCAGATATTTTTGTGATTGTTTCCGCAACTGCCGATATGATAGGTAAAATAGCAAATGGCATTGCCGACGATATGCTTTCGACAACTGTGATGGCGACCAAAGCTCCTGTGCTGATCGCACCTGCTATGAACACAAACATGTATGAAAATCCAATAGTGCAGAATAATATTGACAAGCTTAAAAAATATGGGTATTTGTTTACAGAACCTGCATATGGAAGATTGGCATGTGGTGATGTGGGATATGGAAAGCTTGCCGCTGTCGATGATATAATCGACGATATATCGGTCATATTGAACGATAAAAAGGATTATAAAGGTTTGACCGTTATGGTTACTGCAGGGCCCACTATAGAAGCGATAGATCCGGTAAGATATATAACAAACCATTCCTCAGGGAAGATGGGTTATGCAATAGCGAAATGTGCAAGGAACAGGGGAGCTGAGGTAATACTCATAAGCGGCCCGACTTCGCTTAAGCCTCTAAGAAATGTAAAAGTGGTAAATGTATTATCAAACCATGATATGTATGATGCCGTGATGAACAATTTTGATGATTGCGATATAGTGGTTAAAGCGGCAGCTCCTGCAGATTACAGACCTTTGAAGTATTCAAGCCAAAAGATAAAAAAGGATGATGACAACCTTGTGCTCTATCTTGAGAAAAATATAGATATCCTAAAAGAACTTGGGGAGCGCAAAGGGGATAAGATATTGGTTGGTTTTGCTGCAGAAAGCCAGGACCTCATTAAAAATGCAAAGGACAAGGTTTTGAAGAAAAATCTCGACTTTATAGTGGCAAACAACATCATGTCAAAGGATACCGGATTTAAATCCGACGATAATGCAGTATGCATAATAGACCGGGACGGCGGGATCGACAATATCCCAAGGATGAGCAAGATTGAGCTTGCCGATATCATACTGGATAAAATCAAATCACTTAAATAAGCGTACCTGAAATTGGTGCGCTTAATTAATTGGGGACGTGCCTTAAGTTTAGAGCTTCGACCGAAACAGGTGTTAAGTCCCCTTTAACTTGTTTATTGTGAATTGTATAATATGTTTGTGAATATCAAGAAAAATCTTCTACTTATGCGTTAGAATTGAGAAAGTATTGGGGATGACTTTATGCCTTTATTTGCAGTAATCGCTGTTGATGCCGTTTTAAATAGTTGCGCAGAAAATGATGTGTTTGATTATATAATTCCTGATGAACTGAAAGGTGCTGTAGAGATAGGCATGAGGGTGATCGTGCCCTTTTCGGGCAGGATGCTTGAGGGCTATGTTATTGATATAAAGGACAGCACTGATGTTGCTCAAGATAAATTAAAGGCTATAAAGTCGATACCAAATCCGAGCCACATATTCGATTATAAACAAATATCTCTTGCAAAATGGATGAGCAAGGAATACCTTTGCTCTATAACCGAGTGCCTAAAATGCATAATGCCTTCTGAAATGGTTATGAAAGAGAGCAAATATGTGATGGTTGTAGGCGGGAAAAGTGCTGATTTATCAGATTTAAAATATGATGATAAAAAGATGCTCGACATCATAAAATCCCATGGAGGATGCATAAAGGTAAATGATATATTGAAACTTTTGGGACGCAATGCCCAAAAAACAATAACAAGGCTTGTAAAGTCTAAAGTGTTGGCAATTAAAAGCAATATGGCTCAAGAGGTCAGTGCCAAAAAGATAAAGGGAATCGACTTAAATTTGGATTATGACAGTGCGGCATCTCAAGCAGACAGCTTTGAAAAAAAGAGTTCAAAACTTCTTCAGGGTAAAGCTTTGAGATTGATAATGTCTTTAGAGAAGCCTTTTCCTGAAAGGAAACTGGTTGAAGAATATAAAGTAAGCAGAAGCACGATCAACACTCTGGTCAAAAAAGGCATATTGAAATCTGTAGAAATAGAGGTATCGAGAGATCCATACGGCAATAGGAAGTTTTCACCTTATGCAAAACCGACTCTTACTGATGAGCAGAGGAATGTTTTAAATACTATATTAACAGGATATTATGGATATGGAAAAAGAAATTTTTTGATACATGGTGTTACAGGAAGCGGCAAGACGGAAGTTTATATGAGGCTTGCCGAGCATATGATAGAAAAGGGGAAGCAAACAATCGTGCTTGTTCCGGAAATAGCGCTTACGCCTCAGACAATAGAGAGGTTCAAGGGCAGGTTCGAAAGGGTTGCAGTGCTTCACAGCCGGCTTTCCGCCGGAGAGCGTTATGATGAATGGATGAGGATAAAAAGAGGAGAAGTGGATGTGGTAGTGGGCGCAAGATCGGCTGTATTTGCTCCGGTTTCCAATCTTGGAGCCATTATAATCGATGAGGAGCATGAAACCAGCTATAAATCGGATAAGACTCCGAAATATCATGCCAGGGACATAGCGCAAAAAAGATGTGAAATAGAAGATGCCATACTGGTGCTGGGTTCGGCCACTCCATGCATTGAGACATACTACAATGCCAATAATAAAAAATATATAAAATGCAATATGTTCCACAGGATATATGAAAGAAGCCTGCCCGATATCAGGGTTGCCGATATGAGGCAGGAGATAGATTCAGGAAACATGACCATATTCAGCAGGATGTTATACAGTGAATTAAAAAATGTGCTTCGAAAAAAGCAGCAGGCGATATTGTTTTTAAACAGAAGAGGATATTCTACATTTGTATCGTGCAGAAAATGCGGAAGTGTCATGAAATGCCCGAGGTGTGATGTATCTCTTACATACCATGCCGATAGAAATGTATTGAATTGCCATTACTGCGGATACACTGCGAATATACCTAAGGTGTGTCCGATATGCGGTAGCAAATATATAAAGTATTTCGGCATAGGCACGCAAAAGGTCGAGAATGAAGTCATGAGATTTTTTCCGGAAGCCCGTGTTTTAAGAATGGATATGGACACGACTTCAAGAAAAGGAGCTCACGGCAGCATTTACAGGGCTTTTAAAAATCATGAAGCCGATATATTGATAGGCACTCAGATGGTTTCAAAAGGCCTTGATTTTCCCGGTGTGACCTTGGTTGGAATAATTGCTGCCGATCTTTCAATAAACATACCGGACTTTAGATCCGGAGAGAGGACTTTCCAGTTGATAACTCAGGTATCTGGAAGAGCCGGGAGGGGCAGCGAGCCTGGCAAAGTGATTATACAGACGTATAATCCTAAACATTACAGCATATTGGCGTCATTGCATCAGGATTACAATGAATTCTTCGAAAAGGAAATATCGATGAGAAAAACATTTGAATATCCTCCTTTTTCAGATATCGTCAATATAGTAGCATCATCTAAGAATGAAAATGAGGCCATAAAGGTCATGAATGATATAACGGCAAAATTGAAGCAAAAAATAGAGGGCAATGGGTTTGACGCAAATGTTTTGGGCCCGACTCAAGCTCCTATATCAAAGATAAATACATATTACAGATGGCAGACTATTATCAAGGGGAGGGTTGATGATGCCTTGAAAAAATGTGTAAAATCCATTATAGATGAAACATATCCTAAGTCCGGCTCTGTAAAGATAAATTTGGATATAAATCCTGTCAGTTTGGCCTGAAGCGAGGAGGGAATGATATGGCGATAAGGCTTATAAGAAAAGTTGATGATGAAATATTGAGAAAGAAATGCAAGAAGATAGATAAAATCGATAAGAGGACATCTGTGCTTCTTGATGATATGGCTGAGACCATGTATAAGGCTGATGGAGTAGGAATTGCCGCGCCTCAGGTCGGAGTACTAAGAAGGGCTGTTGTGATAGATGTGGGCGACGGGCTCATAAAGCTTGTAAATCCTGAAATAACAAGCCAGTCCGGAGAAGCCGTGGATGTTGAAGGGTGCCTTAGCATACCTAATGTTCATGGTGAAGTCAAAAGGCCTGAAAAAGTAACGGTAAAGGCTCTAAATGAAAAAGGAGAGCCGGTTTCGATAAATGGCACTGGGCTTTTGGCAAGGGCATTATGCCATGAGATCGATCATCTGGATGGTATATTGTTCATAGATAAAGTAATCAGGTATATTGAATAGAAGGTGTTTATATGAATATAGTTTTCATGGGTACGCCTGAATTTGCTGTGCCCTCGCTTGAGGCGATCATAAAAGACAATCAAAATGTCAGCTGTGTTGTAACACAGCCTGATAGGCCAAGGGGAAGAGGGAAAAAAGTGTCTGGCTCCCCTGTAAAGGAAAAAGCTGTTGAATACGGGATACCTGTTGAGCAGCCTGCAAAAATCAGAAAAGACAATGAATTCATTGAAAAATTGAGGAATTTAAAGCCCGATGTGATAGTTGTCGCTGCATTTGGACAGATACTCCCAAGCGAGGTGCTCTCTATACCTCGGCTTGGCTGTATAAATGTCCATGCATCCCTGCTTCCTAGCCTTAGGGGCGCAGCTCCGATAAATTGGGCTATTATAAATGGATATGACACGGCAGGAATAACCACGATGTTTATGGATGAGGGACTGGATACTGGGGATATGCTTCTTAAAGAAGCAACGCCGATAGGCGAGGATGAAACTGCGGGTGAGCTGTATGATAGATTGAAATTGCTTGGAGGAAAGCTTATAATAAAAACACTTCATATGCTCGAGGACAATACTTTAAAGAGGGTGCCTCAAGACAATTCGCTTTCAACTTATGCTCCCATGCTGAATAAAGATACTGGGAAGATAATATGGGACAAAACTTCGCGTGAGATCAAAAATCTGGTCAGGGGAACCAACCCTTGGCCGGGTGCATACACCTACTTAAATGGCACTAAACTTAAGGTATGGAATGTCCAGACTGAAGATTGCGTATCTGAAAAACCAGGACTCATATGGGAAATTGATAAATCAGGAATACATGTTTATGCAGGCGATAATGGGATAATAATAAAAGAGGTACAGCTTGAGGCCGGAAAACGGGTCAATGCTTATTCATACACTCTCGGACATCCGGTAAAAGTCGGCTCTGTATTTGAATAGGCTAATTGGACTTATTTTAAATTTAAGTTGGTTTAGCAAATGTATTGATTTTTGAATACTTTTAAAAAAGGAGATACTAAAATGTATTATATACCGGACAGTTCATTAATAATATTGTTTCCTGCAATGCTCATAGCGTTTATCGCACAGTGGAGAATCAAATCCACATTTAACCGTTATTCAACTGTAAGGAGCAGCAGAGGGATAACTGCGGCTCAGGCTGCAAGATATTTGCTTGACAGAGCAGGACTTAATTATGTTTCAATTGAAATGATAGGCGGAAGCCTGACTGATCATTATGATCCAAGGGTAAAAAAGTTGAGGCTTTCACAAACAGTGTTCAACAGCACATCAGTGGCTGCCATAGGAGTTGCAGCTCATGAAACCGGCCATGCAATACAACACAGCACTGGTTATGTTCCTCTGATTTTGAGAAACAGGCTTGTTCCAATTGCAAACTTTGGCTCAAATGCTGCTTGGATACTTGTACTGTTGGCTTTTATAACAGGATACAACCCTCTTATCAATATAGGGATACTGCTGTTTTCGGCTGCAGTGCTATTTCAGGTAGTTACGCTTCCAGTTGAATACAATGCCAGTTCGAGGGCGATAAGACTTTTGGAAGATGAGGGAATACTATATGATGATGAGATAGGCGGGGCAAGGAAGGTGCTTTCTGCGGCTGCATTGACCTATGTTGCGGCGACACTGGTGGCAATTTCACAGCTGCTCAGGCTTATACTTATAAGCAGGAGGCGTAATGACTAAAAGAGCAAAAAATTTGACCAGTGTGGATGATTCGAGGGAGCAGGCTCTTTTGATATTGGTTAAAGTATTTGAAAACAAAGCCTACTCCAACATACTTCTTAAGAATTTAAAAGGTGATTTTTCTAGACTTGATAGAGCTTTTATAACGGAAATTGTTTATGGAACAATAAAGTGGAAGATGAAAATAGATAATATAATAAGCCAGTTTTCCAAGATAAAAATGAAGGATATTTCGCCGCATATTTTGAACATACTGAGGATTGGGATATACCAGATAGATTTTATGGATAGGGTGCCGAATTCCGCAGCTGTGGATGAGTGCGTAAAGCTCTCGAAAAAATACGGCAATATTGGCGCATCTAAGTTTGTGAATGCAGTTTTGAGAAACTATCTAAGGCGGCATGACAATATAAAATATCCTGACAAAGACAAGGAAGCCTCAAAATATTTATCTATATATTATTCTTACCCGGAATGGATGGTATCGAAACTCTTATGCGAGTTTGGGGAAAGTGCGGCCGAGGATTTCCTGAAATCATGCAATGAGGTGTCCCCGCTCACGGTGAGGATAAATAGCTTAAAAACAACAAAGGAAGCTTTGAGGGAAAGTCTAAAGAGTAAAGGCATATATGTTTCAGATTCTCTATATATTGATGATGCTTTGATGCTAAAGAATGTGCCTAAAATCCAGAGCATGGACGAATATAAAAAAGGTTTCCTGACAGTACAGGATGAGAGCTCAATGATAGCGGTAAAGATACTGGCACCTAAGGCTGGAGAGCTTGTTATGGATTTATGCAGTGCTCCCGGAACGAAATCGACATATATGGCTGAAATGATGGGTAACAAGGGCACTGTAATATCAGGGGACATAAATGAAAATAAACTTAAACTGGTTGATCAAAATGCCAAACGTTTGGGAATAGATATAATTTCCACTTTTGTAAATGATGCAGCAAAACATGATGGCTCATATGATGGAAAAGCGGACAGAGTGCTCATAGACGCTCCATGTTCAGGGCTCGGCGTAATGAGAAAAAAGCCTGAAATAAGATGGAACAGAAGACGCGAGGATATCGAAGAGTTAAAAAAAATACAGAGGCTCATACTTGAATCGTCGAGTCCTTATGTAAAATTGGGAGGTACGCTCGTATACAGTACGTGCACTGTATTGAAAGAGGAAAACATAGATTTGGTACGAGACTTTGTAAGGGATAGCCATAAATTTGTATTTGAGGATATAACGGCATGGGTTCCGGAAAAATTGAGAAAAGATAGCTTAAAGGACGGGTATGTTCAGCTTTTCCCAAACATTGACAATGTCGATGGCTTTTTTATTGCAAGACTCAAAAGGGTGAGATAATATGATAGGCAGTAAGATAAATTTAAAGGACATGACACTATCAGATATTGAAGATTTCTGTTTAAACCTTGGAGAAAAGAGATATAGAGGCGAGCAGATATTCAGGTGGCTTTATAAAGGAATCAGCTCTATAAGTGAAATGAGCAACATCCCTGAAACATTTCGGATAGCGCTTGATGAAAAAGCATATATAGGAATGGTGTCGATCGAAAAAAAGTATCAATCTAAAATAGATGGAACTGTAAAATACCTCCTTAAGCTTGAAGATGGGAATATAATAGAAAGCGTGCTTATGGAGTACTCTTATGGGTTGACGGCTTGTATTTCAACTCAGGTCGGCTGTGGTATGGGATGCAGTTTCTGTGCTTCAACGATAGGTGGAATGATCAGAGACTTGTCACCCGGCGAGATGGTGGATGAAATACTGTCGATGATGCGGGATTCAAACAGAAGAATATCAAACATCGTATTGATGGGAAGCGGCGAACCGCTTGCGAATTTTGATAATGTAATCAAGTTTTTAGAAATAATAAACTCAAAAGCCGGACTGAATGTAGGGATGAGGCATATAGCCATTTCGACCTGCGGACTTGTTCCACAGATAAAAAAGCTCGCAAAACTTGATTTGCAGATTACTCTTGCGATATCGCTCCATGCTCCGAATGATGAGATCAGAAAAAGGTTGATGCCGATAGCTCAAAAATATACAATAAAAGAAGTGCTGGATGCATGCAGAGAATATATAAAAATAACAAACAAGAGGATTACGTTTGAATATTCCTTAATAAAGGGTGTAAACGACAGCATAGAGAATGCATATGAGTTATCCCGTATTTTAAAGGGAATGTTGTGCCATGTGAATTTAATACCTATAAATGAAATAAGAGAACGTGAATATAAAAAGACCGACTCAAAAGGAGTCAAAGAGTTTAAAGCGATACTTGAAAGCAAAGGAATTGAAGTTACCATACGAAGAGAGCTGGGATCAGATATAAATGCTGCTTGTGGACAGTTAAGAAAAAATTATATAAATTATATGGTAAGGGTATGATTATTTGAGTCATCCATTTTAAGATAAGTTTATAGGAAGGCTCGTGATTTTAGAATGGCTGGCTGTAAAATGGGGATACTCTTTAACTTCAGTTAAATCTATAACGGGGCGATAGATGTTCTTCACCTTAAGTGGGCATTGCGCCATTTCAGGCTGATTATCTTTTGCCTCGCTAAAGCGCCCGAAGGCAAGAAAATTTTTCTAAAACCGGATTTTTTTTGCTGATGCGATATAAAATGAAGAGCGTTTTCTTTCATTAAGAGGAGCTGATATGTTGAAAGTAGCATGTTTGACCGATATAGGCAGGATAAGAGAGATAAATGAGGACAGTTTTGTACATAAACCTATAAAACAAGGTTGGGACCTGCTTATGGTAGCGGATGGCATGGGAGGGCATAATGCCGGTGAAGTTGCAAGCAGCATTGCAGTGCAGTCGATCTCCGAATATATCGAAAAGCAAGCCGAAAATATTGAGCATAAAGAAAATGCGGTTGAGATTGTGAAATCCGCAGTGATACAGGCGAACTACGATATATTTGCAAAGTCGAAGCAAGTCGCTGGTTTCTCCGGCATGGGAACAACCGTGACAGTTGCACTCATATCAAAAGATGTCATGCTGATCGGCCATGTCGGCGACAGCAGGGCATATTTAATGAGAAACAGCAGTATGTGCAAAATAACAAGCGACCATTCACTGGTTGCAGAGCTGGTTAAAAACGGAACAATAACGGAAGATGAAGCCCAGCACCACCCACAGAAAAACATAATTACAAGAGCTTTGGGAGCTGAAGAGAGCGTACAGGTAGACACGAACACCATCATTCTAAAACCGGGTGATACGATTATGTTATGTACAGATGGGCTAACCAATATGCTTGATGATAAAGAAATCGAGCATATACTCTTAAAGATGGATGATCCTTCGCTAGCGGTAAAAGAATTGGTTGACAGTGCTAACGAGCTTGGAGGATATGATAATATTACAGTTTTAGTAGCAAAAGTGGCCTGTCCTGATAGTGAGGTGAGAAAATGATAGGAAGAATATTGGGCAACCGTTATGAGCTGGTGGAGAAAATCGGAGAAGGCGGAATGGGGCTTGTTTATAAAGCAAAATGCCATTTGTTGAACCGATATGTTGCAGTAAAGATACTGAAACCTGAACTTACAAATGATGAGGAATTCATAAATAGATTTAGAAAGGAATCATTGTCTTCAGCCAGCCTATCCCACCCCAATATTGTGAATGTATATGATGTGGGTGTTGAGGATGGAATCTATTATATAGTAATGGAATACGTAAAAGGCAAAACACTTAAGGAAATAATAAAAGAAAGGGCGCCCCTTCCTTACCAAGAAGTTATCAATATAAGCAGGCAAATTTGCCTGGCTTTGGACCATGCCCATTCAAACAATATAATACACAGGGATATAAAGCCCCAGAACATACTGATAACCAATGACGGTATCGTAAAGGTTGCTGACTTTGGAATAGCAAGAGCCTCAAACTCAAGCACATTGACCAATACCGGAAATGTGATAGGTTCAGTGTATTATATATCTCCTGAACAGGCAAGGGGAGGATATACTGACCGGAAGACTGATATTTATTCATTGGGTACTGTAATGTATGAGATGGCAACCGGAAAAGTTACTTTTGTCGCTGAAAGTCCGGTTGTGATAGCTCTGAAACATATACAAGAAGAGGTAGAGAAACCCTCCAATATAAATCCGGATATACCGCCGGCACTTGAGGATATAATATTAAAGTGTTTGCAGAAAAATCCTGAGGCAAGATATGAGTCAGCAGCAGCTTTGATAAAAGATCTTGATAAGGCATCCGCAAATCCAAATGTTAGATTGCATGAGGATTATGACAGCCCGAATGATGTAACCAGGGTAATGCCTGCAATAAAAGAACCTTTTGATTTTGATAAGGATGATGCTGAAGATGACATTCCAAAGCAAAGGGATAAACCCAAAAAAAGAGATAAGAGCAAGACCAAGCTATGGATTGTCGCAGCCGTATTGCTTTTGACGGTAGCAGTCGTGTCGGGACTAATAGCATATATGTCCTATACCAGAGGAAAAGAAGTGGCTGTGCCTGATATTTTGAATAAGGATGAAAAAACCGCAGAGCAGATGCTGAAGGGAAAAGGACTGCTTATGGACGCTGAAAGGGCCGTAAGCGACAAACCTGAGGGCATAGTATTCGATACGAAACCAGCGGTTGGGATGATGGTCAAAGTGAATTCAACTGTCAAGGTAAAGGTAAGCAGTGGGCCTGAAACAGTCGATATACCTGATTTGACGTCGATGACTGCTGAAGAAGCGACATCTAAACTCAATGAACTTGGTTTAAATGCAAAAATAACTCAAATAAACGATAATACCGTTTCGAGCGGAAAAGTGGTAAGGCAGTCTGCGACATCGGCTCCTAAGGGAGGAACTGTAGAACTTTTCGTAAGCAAGGGTCCTGAAGTGAGTATCGTGTATGTTCCTTCTTTTGAAAGCATTACTTCTGATAAGATAAAGGAAAGCGTTGAAGCTGCAGGATTGAAGCTGGCAGGTTTGGAATATAAGTATGATCCCACAAAACCTGATAATGTAGCCGTAGGGCAGAATATTCCAAAGGATACTCCGGTACCTCAAGGTACACCCATAATCATTTATATAAATCGAACGGTTCCTGCAACAAGCTAGTTATTTTGGATTTTCAAAGGAGGAAATATATGCCCCAGGGTATAATAATAAAAGGCATTGGGGGGTTCTATTATGTAAGTGTGGGCGGCAAGGTGCTGGAATGCAAAGCCAGGGGAAAGTTTAGAAAGGAAAAAATTACTCCGCTTGTCGGCGACAGGGTTGATGTAGTTGAAGAGTACGGCGGATATATAATACAAAATATATATCCTAGGATAACAAAGCTGATTCGCCCGTCGGTTGCGAATGTAGACCAGGCTGTAATAGCGTTTGCCTGCATGAAACCGTCGCCCAATTTGAATTTGCTTGATAAATTTTTGATCATGTCATCCTATAATAAGCTTAAAACCGTGATATGCATGAACAAGATTGATTTAATGAGCGAGAGGGATGGCTGCAAAATTTTAGAGCATTACTCAAAAGCAGGATATAAGTGTATCTATACAAGCACCGTAACTGGAGAAGGCATTGAGGATTTGAAGAAAGAACTCAAGAATGTGATCACTGTTTTTGCCGGCCCTTCAGGTGTTGGAAAATCGTCCATGTTGAACAAGGTACAATCTTCATTAAGATTAAAAACTGGGGATATAAGCGAAAAGTCAGAGAGAGGCAAAAATACCACAAGGCATACCGAATTATTGGAGCTTAAAGGTGGAGGGTATGTGGTGGATACGCCTGGATTCAGTTCTCTGGATATAGGCTTCATCCCGAAAGATGAACTTCAGGATTACTTCCCGGAATTCAGCGATTTTAGGGGCTATTGCAGGTATGCACACTGTTCCCATATAAATGAACCCGGCTGTGCCGTTAAAGAAGCTGTAAGAGGCAATATCATAGATGATATGAGATATACTTCATATACAAGACTGTATGATGAACTTAGCAGGATAAGGAGGAGTTATAAGTGATAAAGATTGCGCCATCGATTTTGTCGGCCGATTTTTCGAATCTAGCTTCAGAAGTGAAAAAAGTTGAAGCTGCCGGCGCTGACTTGCTACATATAGATGTTATGGATGGGCATTTTGTACCCAATATAACAATAGGACCTTCTGTGATATCATCGATAAGAGATAAAACCAGGCTCCCGTTTGATGTTCACCTCATGATTTCAGAGCCTGATAGATATATAAAAGACTTTGTCAAAGCAGGTGCCGATATAATATCCGTTCATGCGGAAACCTGTATCCATTTACATAAAACTATATACAGCATAAAGGAATGCGGAATAAAAGTTGCTGTTGCATTGAATCCCGCAACCTCCCTGACGGTTCTTGATAACATCATTGGTGATATAGATATGGTGCTGCTTATGACGGTAAACCCAGGATTTGGAGGGCAGACATTCATAAGTTCGATGTTAAACAAGATAAGAAATCTCAAAAGAATGCTCGATGACAAAAAGCTCATACTGGACATAGAAGTTGATGGAGGAATCAATGTGGAAAATGTGGCTTCAGTGGTGGATGCGGGAGCCAATGTCATCGTTGCAGGATCGGCAATATATAAAGCAAAAGATATAAAAGAAGCTATAGAAGCTTTAAGGGTATCGAGGTAATATTATGAGAGCAGCTATTGTATCCAATGGAGAAATCCATGATTTAGAAAATGCAGCAAACATAATGAAGGATTGCCACTTCATAGTATGTGCGGACGGTGGTACCGAATATGTTTTAAAATGCGGTCTCATGCCAAATGCTGTTGTGGGAGACCTGGATTCGGTAGGCCAAGACGTTCTTAAAGAGATAGGAAATCTAAAATGCAAGATAATAAAATACCCCAGGGAAAAAGATTATACCGACACTCAACTTGCAATCGATTACGCCATAAGCCAGGGTGCTGATGAAATCATGATGCTCGGAAGTATAGGAAGCAGGATAGACCACTCGCTTGCAAATATATTGTTGATGATAAAGCTTGTTAAAGCAGGTATCACGCCATGCATAATAAATGAAAACAATATAATATATATAACCGATAATAATATAAAGCTTAGGGGAAAGCCTGGAGATACGGTATCTTTGATTCCTGTGGGCGGAGATGTCACTGATGTTTATACCAGCGGTCTTAAATACGGCTTAAATGGTAATACTCTTTCCATGGGTGAACCCATTGGCGTATCCAATGTGTTTTTATATGATGAAGCATCAGTCGCTGTGGGAAAAGGTTTTTTGCTTGTAATAAAGTCTAATGATTGAAATTAGCTGATCAATTTTTAAGCTTTTTTATTGTCATTATTTTTGTATTTTGAATAATATG
>CALCDS010000141.1 GCA_937900065.1 uncultured Clostridiaceae bacterium
TATCCAAGTTGATTCCAATTATTGTGCCTGTATTTGCCGGGTTAATAGCTAAAATGTTTGGATACTATTTGATTTTTATACTATCGATGTTGTTTTATATAAGCATACTTTTTATATATCATGTTTTATCCAGACGGATAATCAGTGAGAGTTAAGCCCATGATAATCATAAGAATACTGCTGATTTATATTTTTAATGGGATCTTGAAAGATGAAGATCCCATTAATTTATGATTAAGCGATATCATAAAATAGATAAATTTATTCTATTTTAGATATTTTTATAAGCTTATGGTAAAAACAGATTATATTATTTATGGAATGATACATACATTTGATTTTAGAATTAAAATGTATTATAAAATATATTTAAAGATGTACAAGCAAAGTCATGGAATCATGGAGGTGATATAATGGGAAAGAGTTTGCTATCGATAGATTGGGACTATTTTATTTATACACAAAAGTGGAATTTGGGTTCCTACATAGAAAATACTAGAAGTATAATCAACCTGTGGTATAAACGATATATCCAATCAAAGATAAGGGGAAGGGATATCCAAAAGTCGTTTCAGCTCTCTTCAGAAGTAAACACGTTCTGGGAGAAGATTAAAGAACACTTTTCATTTGCAAACGGGATCAAAGCCTATGTTTCCGATTCCAATTCTTTATCCTACGATATAGCAAGAGAACACAAATATAGTAAGGTATATCTTTTTGACTCCCATGCAGACCTCGGTTATGGAGGGCTTTCTTCACTTGATTTTGAAGTCAATTGCGCCAACTGGCTCGGCAAACTTTTAAAGGACAAGCAAATTAAACAAGCAATCATCATATACAGCCCGTATACGTCCGAAAATCCTGAGTATTTTAAATCCATAAACAATGCTTTTAATGTAAAATACACGAGCCTTGATGACTTGGATAAAGGAATTGAGACGTCAGCAATTCATATATGCAGATCGGGTGCATGGACTCCTCCCTGGTTGGATGAAAAATTCGTGCAATTTGTGGATGCTTTAGGAATCCCTTATAAAACAATGAATTATACTGCAAGGAAATGGGATATAAAGAATATAAATCTCTCTGATCAAATCTACTACTTGATGGCGTAATTTATATAGTGGTTATAGAAAAATTGATGGATTGGATCAAAGAACTATATATTTTTTGCAATGTATATTATTTTTCCCGGCCTGTAAGATCGATAAAGATTGGGAGGTTTGAGGTTGACAACCAGAACGGCTAAAGAGCTGATTGAAATATATAATGCGACTAAACGAAATAAGGTATGTGAAAAAATTAAATTTACGGGAATAAGGAACATGGATGTATATAACATAACTGCACCGTTTAAAGATCAAGATGAAACCATCATTGCGGGAAGGGTAGAGTGCAGGAACAATGAAGATTCGTCAGTAATGTTCTTTACAGAAAAAGATGGGACATGGTCCTTAAAAATGGATGCTCCTGTTTTTAAACTCCAGGATCCTTTTATATCGAGAATTAAGGGGGAACTTATATTTGGAGGCGTAAAAACCTATCCATACGGTTGCAAATCAGGAGTTCTTGGATATAAGACGATTTTTTATAGGGGCAGCGGAATAAATGATCTGAAGAAATTTTCCGAAGGTCCTGAAATGATGAAGGATATAAGAATTTTAGAGTTGCCGGAAGGCAGGATAGCTGTATTTACAAGGCATCAAGGGCAAATTGGCGGGAGAGGCAAGATAGGTTTTGTGAAGATCAATTCTCTTGATGAACTTAATATAAGTATTATAAACTCGGCACGGATACTGCAGGATTTATTCATTGATGAGGAATGGGGAGGCACCAATGAGCTTCATATCCTAAAGAATAGATTATTAGGAGTGCTTGGGCATATTGCATGTTTCGATACCCTTGGAAACAGGCATTATTATCCGATGACATTCGCATTTGACCCGTATAAGGAAGAAGCGTTCAGCATAAAAGTAATAGCATTAAGAAATGAACTCCTCCCAGGAGCCGCCAAAAGGCCTGACCTCATCGATATAGTTTTCAGCGGCGGATTAGTAAGACAGCAAAATGGGAAGGCAGAGCTTTATGTAGGCGTTGGCGATGCAGAAGCCCAAAAAGTGTTAATCGATGATCCGTTTCTGGAATATGAGATGGATAGCATCAGGATATAATCAGGAAACGTATTTAGTGCCAGGAGCATTCTCTTAAGGCATTTTGCCTTATATATAATATATGGGCAAAATATGATTGGATTTAAAATAGTTTGTAAAAATATATGTTGATGTCTAACAAAAATATAGGATTAGGAAAAGCCGGATAACGTTTTGCCAAGTAGTGTAAATTGATTTCTATTTTTTCACTACTTTTTATTTATGCAGTAAAGCAGCCGGTATAAGAGCATATCAATTTGTATTTGCTATTATAGGCATAGATTCTAAAATAAGATAGAGATGACGACGTCCTATTTGGCGTTCATGTTTTATTTTATAAACATTGCTCTTATAAGGCCTACAGAATCATGATTTGGAAATATTCCTTATAGGTATTCTAAAATC
>CALCDS010000142.1 GCA_937900065.1 uncultured Clostridiaceae bacterium
GCAGGATTATTTCGGTTTCTCCACTCTTTTCCCTGCACTTATTTTACCATAAATCTTCCCTTAAGTCAGCATTCATGCGGCTTTTCAGTTTGCTCAGCAGACATTATTTAAAATTCGATTCTGCCCCCTCCCCTGCCGCTCAACGATGAAAATATCCCGGTTTGCTATGCCGCCAAAACTTGATGACTCATGGCATAAAAAAGCTTCCCTGCCGGCTTTGAATTGATCACTCAAATTCTTGCCAACAGGGAAGTTCCCTAATAATGAAGCTATGCCATTCTGGTGGTATGGCTTTGCATTTTCTATCCGTTATCTCTGAAATACAGGATATTTATCTATTGTTTGAACCGGTTATCTCTTTATGGCTTTGAATGCTTCAGCTTGTTTTTTAATTGCGACTTCTGTGGCAAGGCGTTCAATACTTGACGCACCGAAGAAACCATCGACCCCTGTCTTCCTGATAACATATTGAGCATCGGCCGGCTCGGCGATTGGGCCGCCATGACAAATAACCATAATGTCCGGATTAACAGATTTACCGGCGTCTCGGATTGCAGCGACTTTCTCAACACAATCATCAAGTGAAAGGGCGGTCTTTGCACCTATGGCACCTTTTGTCGTAAGGCCCATATGAGCAACAAGAATATCCGCTCCGGCTTGTGCCATCTTCTTGGCCTGATCGGTATCAAAAACATAAGGTGTAGTGAGCATATCAAGTTCATGTGCCTTACGGACTGCGTCTACTTCAAGGTTATAGCCCATTCCGGTCTCTTCAAGGTTTTGCCTGAAGGTTCCATCGATTAATCCGACAGTCGGGAAGTTCTGAATACCGGCAAATCCCTGATCTTTCAGCTGCTGCAAAAACTTATCCATCAGGCGGAAAGGATCGGTACCGCAGACTCCGGCAAGGACCGGGGTATGTTTTACGATTGGCAGCACCTCACTACCCATATCGACAACAATCTGGTTGGCGTCCCCATAGGAGAGCAGGCCTGCCAAAGAACCACGCCCTGCCATCCGATATCTGCCTGAGTTGTAGATAATGATCATATCTACTCCGCCAGCCTCACAGAACTTGGCCGAAATTCCTGTGCCGGCGCCAGCGCCAACAAGTACTTTGCCTTGAGCAACTTGAGCCTTAAAATTATGGATAATTTCCGTGCGAGTCATTGTAATTCCTCCTGTTATTTATTATTTTTTTGCCTGTTTGCCTATTTTCATAAGTTCAATAAGCTTGTCACAGGCACAAATTGCAAATTCCTTATCATTGATATGATTGTTGCGGTCAATAAGCTCGATTTTATTGTGATCAATTTTTTGCGATATGGTATTGAAAAGCATTTTATCTTCTTTTTCGCCGTAAAAAGCCTGCCCATTTGCGTCAATCATCGATATGCCTTTTAACGGAAGGATTAAAGCAGTTGGCGATTCAGCTCTGTTGAGTTTTTCAGCTATTATTTCAGCAAGACGTTTATTTTCTTGAATAGAAGTCCTCATAAGGGTTACAGTTGGATTGTGCTGATAGAAATTTCTGCCTTTGAATTTTTGAGGAACTGTTTCGGGTGGCCCGAAATTGACCATGTCAAGGGCGCCCACTGAAACAACCTGTGGAACGTGATGCTTCCCGGCAGCTTCCAATCTGTGCGGCCCCGCACTTAAAACACCGCCGACCAATTCATCGCACAATTCCGTAGTGGTTATATCAAGTACGCCATCAATATACCCACCTTCAATTAAACTTTCCATCGTTTTGCCTCCGGTGCCGGTAGCATGGAAGACCAAAACTTCATAACCTTGGTTTTCAAGATATTTTCTTGCATAATCTATGCATGGCGTTGTTACTCCAAACATTGTAGCGGCAATGACAGGTTTTTTCTCAAAACTGATCGGTTCATTAAACTTCACCATACCTGCAATTGCATGAGCAGCATTTGCAAATATTCTAGCGGATACAGAATTAATCCCGGATACATCGACAATCGATGGGAACATATTCACATCACTGACACCAACATATTGAGAGGTGTCACCGGACGCCATAGTGGTTACCATGATTTTTGGCACACCAATCGGCAGGGCCCTCATTGCCGGCGTAGCGATTGAAGCTCCGCCGCTGCCGCCAAGTGAAATAATACCATCGAATTTCCCCTGGGCATACAGTCTTGGAACAAGGGCTTCTGCACCTTTAGACATTATTTCCGTCGCTAAAGCACGGTCCTTTTTTGCGACAATCTCCGTAATTTTTGCCCCGGCTGCCGCAGCTACTTCTGTGTTGGACACATCCGGTTTAAAGGAAGGGTCAAATGTTCCACAGTGAATCGTCAGGGTACTTAATCCCAGTTTTTTAATGATCTCCCTGATATAGGAATATTCATTTCCTTTGGAATCGAATGTTCCAATAATCGCTACTGTTTTCAAATTGAATACCTCCTTTTGCATCGCATAATTACTTTTCTCTAATATGAATAATACTATGCTTTATATGCAAAAGCAATGTACAAATGTTAGAGTTTTGTGTTCATTTGTTAAGTTGAAAGTATTTTTTCGGAGAAAAGCCCGTCTGTTTTTTAAAATCCTTGCAAAAATGTGCGTAATCACTGTATCCGACTATTTCGGCGACTTTAAAAAGAGGTAAAGACTGACTCTTTATAATCCTAATTGCTTTATTCACACGAAAATTTGTCAGGTATTCTGGGAATGTGCATCCAGTTTCTTTTTTAAAAATGGAACTTAGGTATGTACGTGAGACATGTACAATATCCGCAAGCTCTGAAAAAGAAAGTTTCTTCATATAGTTTTCGGAAATATATTTCTGCACGAATTTTACATAATTATAATGCAATGAAATATCATAGATCGATTTATTGGATTTACCCTCGTTGTCGATTTGCTTTTCACACTTAAATTTCTGAATAGAATTCATGATTGCTGCCTCGGTGGGAATCCTTTCAAAAGTCGACCCCCCTATATAACCCATAACGCTTGTATTATCGTATATAAATTTCGCATCGTCGGGCGTAGAGACAGGCCCGCCATAAATCATTTTTATAATTTTGGGATTAATCTCATCGCAGGCTTGAAAAATCTCATTAGTTTCAGTGGCAGAGTTTTTAAGAGGAAGCGCTTCTTTTGGACCGAGAATGCCCCCTTTGGTAAATCCCAAATTTACACAGATTACGTCTGCGCCTGCAAGAGCCATTTTCTGTGCCTGGCGTTTATTAAAGACGAAAGCAACGGTGAATATTTTTTTTGTATTTGCAATGTGAATTGCCCTTATCTCATCTTCAAAGGATATTCCAGATTCCTGTAAGGCTTCTGCAAATTTTCCCTGAAAAAAGCCGACTGACGGGTAATTGTTGATACCTGAAAAACCGCTTTTGTAAATTATATCGATATACGATTCCAGATTGATTGTAGGATCGGTAGCACAAAGGCCGAAAATTATCGGCATATTCTTGATTGCAGGGATAATTTCCCTCATTCCAAATTGCATGACAAGTTTATTGCTGTTTGCAAAAGGCAAAAATCCTGCAAGCGAACTTAAACCCATTTGTCTGAATCTGCCCGAATTTAGCAGGAGAATCATATCGGCGCCACTTTTTGCTGCATATTTTGCCGATATTCCAGAACCTGCTGCAACGCCAAGAAGATACTTATTCTGCTCAAGTTGATGATAGAGCCTGTTCATAATATGCTTGCGAGAAATCGGCATACGATACGTCTTCTTTCTCTTTTATGTTTCTGCTAAAATATAGCACAATATAAGTTTAACAGAACACGATTCAAATTGCTTGCTTTCTCCTATCAGTTTATACAAATTTTATCACTTTTTTAATATTTTTGCAAGGTTACCGTTGCGGATACTGAGTAAGACGCTTTGACATCCGGATGGGGACGATAGATGGCCGCCGGCAAAAATACATTTTGCTCAGTGGCGCAAAATCCGCTATTATTTTTGACCACCTTGGTAAGTAAAAAGGGGCGCATGTAATGCTGTTGCATTACATGCGCCCCTCAGATTGTAGATAAAGCGCCGATTGGCATTAAGCCCAATCGGCGCTTTTAACGATGAATTGCAAATAAAGAATTGAATTAAAAGAGCAGCGAAATAAGGAAGCGGGATTTGACCTGAACCTTGGGTCCTTCGACTTCCAGATTGCCAACTCTTTGAGATTCATGCAGGCAAAAGTAAGCAAAGCCTGTATCGTTACTTTGGCTTTGCCTCGCAGAGTGGTATATCTTAACCCGTGTTTCTCTTTTGCATCGGCGAAAACTCGTTCAATGGTCTGAGCGCGTCCCCGGTAAATTGCTTTTCCCCGCGGTGTGTAACGAAAATCCTCCGCCATATCCAGATAATCCGCCTACACATGCCGTATCACCGTTTTCTGACAGCTTTTGCTTTATGTGCACTGCTTTGTACGGCTTGAAATATCCTTTTTACTCATCGGCCTTTTGTAAGGCAAAACCGTAACTCGATAGCCGTCCAGAATCTGTTTGCAGATATACGGAATTTTGTAGCCGGCATCGGCTACGGCATACTTGATTTCAGGAAAAACAGTCTTTACCTTGTCATAAACGCTTTTGAACATAACGCTGTCATATACATTGGCTGGTTCCACTCCCAGTATGAAATTGTGACGGTCACAGGCCGTGTGTGCAGTATAGGCAAAACATTTTTTATGTTCCCCTTTGTGGAACATGCCACACTCCGGATCGGTGGTACTTCTTTCGACCTCTTTGGTTTGTCCGGCTCCGTCGTCTTTTCCCGGGCCGTCATCTTCAAATGGCTTCAATCCATACCTTGCCTCATAGGGCGTGCGATAATCGTTGTACAAGTGTGGGCGAACCTGATTGTACCAAACATAGGCGAACTCTGAACAGCATGTGCCAATTCTTCATCGGTTCGATAGTTGAAGCGATTGATCAATTCTGCCTTAAAAGTATTGTAATAACGTTCCATCGGGGCATTGTCATAAGGACACCCTGCGGCGCTCATGCTCTGCGTGATGCCGTGTTCCCGACAATAAAGGATAAATTGAACGGAAGTAAACTGGCTTCCCTGATCGGAATGCAATATCAGATTTTGGGTCTCCTCTTCTGGGAATGAAAAGCTTTTTCGAGAGTCAAAATTGCTAAATCGCTTGTAATCCATCTGCCGGTTTCACTTGCAACCACGCTGCGGTCGTATAAATCAATGATGGTGCAGTTGTAACACATGGAACCGTTCGTAAGAAAAACATAGGTAATGTCAACTGAACAAAGGACAATTTTTCGGGAAGCATGGTAGAAACATCCAA
>CALCDS010000143.1 GCA_937900065.1 uncultured Clostridiaceae bacterium
AAAGGAGCCGGCAATATGAGTGAAAATTGTAACCAAAACTGTGCCGAATGCAGCCTGAATTGTGCACAGAGAAAGAATACAAGAACTGATTTTTTGGAAAAACCGCATAAATTGAGCAAGATCAAAAAAGTAATAGGCATTGTAAGCGGTAAAGGCGGAGTAGGAAAATCTTTGGTAACTGCAATGCTTGCCACTGCAATGAACCGAAGAGGCCACCACTCTGCAGTACTTGACGCGGATGTGACAGGCCCTTCCATACCAAAAGTATTTGGAATAACCGATAAAGCCAGAGGCAATGAATCAGGTCTGTATCCTGTAAAGAGCAGAAAAGGGATAGATATCATGTCCATTAACCTGCTCCTGGAAAATGATACGGATCCTATTATATGGAGAGGCCCCATCATTGCCAATGTTGTAAAGCAGTTCTGGACAGACGTCATCTGGAGAGATGTGGATTTCATGTTTATCGACATGCCTCCGGGAACCGGAGACGTTCCACTTACCGTATTCCAATCCATAGCCGTAGACGGGATAATCATCGTTACTTCGCCGCAAGAGCTTGTTTCAATGATTGTATCCAAGGCTGTCAATATGGCTGAAATGATGAATATCCCGATAATCGGACTTGTTGAGAATATGTCGTATTTCAAATGCCCTGATAATGGCAAGGAGTATAAGATATTCGGAGACAGTCATATCGAGGAAATCACTCAAAAGCATGATATAAAGTTGCTTGCCAAATTGCCTATTGACCCTAAAATAGCCGAAGCCTGCGACAAAGGTGATATAGAGTCTTTGGACGGGGATTGGTTCGATGAAACCGCAAAAATATTAGAGGGGATGTTGAAAAGAAATTGATAAAAATTGAGTTATAAGTTAACTTTTAATAACCGTGAGATATATCGGTATGACGAAATTTAGTTATTTTGGGTTCTGAAAACGGCCGGTTTTTTAGTGTTGAAGATTCATTTCCCATTTTTATATATTCATTTATATGGATTATTAATAATCTATTAAGAGAGTTAAAAATAAAGGGGGAGTGGATATATGTTTTGTGCTCATATTAATTCAGAAACATCAGAGGAACAAAGCGTAAAAGAACATCTATATAATGTTTCTGCAATGGCAATGGAATATGGGGAAAAGATTTCTTTGACAACTACAGCGCAATTAACCGGCATTCTTCATGATATGGGAAAAGAGACAAACAAATTCAATTCTTACATACATTACAGTTCAATGAATCCCAATGATAAATCTCTCAAGGGATCAATCGACCACTCAACAGCGGGCGCAAAGTTTATATATGACAATTTCTACAATATAAACAATCCATACCAAAAGCTTACGGCACAGATTATTTCGTTGGCCGTCTGTTCACATCATGGTGGGCTTATAGATTGTTTAGACCCTGATGGCATTGATAAGTTCACCAATAGGATGGAAACAGAAAAAGAAATATATTATGATGAAGCAGTGTCCAACTATCAAGATGAATGCTTAAGTATGAAGCAGATCAGTGAGCTGTTCAATAAATCAGAGAGAGAAATAGAAGTTATTCTTAAAAAAATTAATAAAATAGACATTTCAGCAAAATTTGGGCAATTTGCTGCAGGAATGCTGGAAAGATATCTCCTCAGTTGTATAATAGATGCAGATAGATATGATACATACACATTTATAGAGGGGAAAAAGCAACAGAGAGTAATTGACAAACAGATTTTATGGGACGAACTTGCAGACATATTGGATAGCAAATTGAAAAGCTATCCTAAAGTGAGCAAAATGGATTTACTGAGAAACGAAGTTTCGATATCGTGTAAAAATTTTGCAAGCAACTGTACTGGGATATATCAGCTTTCTGTTCCAACAGGAGGAGGGAAAACTCTTTCTAGTCTGAGATATGCACTTGAACATGCCAGAAAGTTCAAAAAGGATAGAATTTTTTACATTATACCTTTTACTACTATTATTGATCAAAATGCCAGAGATATAAAAAATATTTTAGGCCGTGAAGATATTATATTGGAACACCATTCAAATCTTGTCATTGATTCCTCTAAATATGAGGATGAAGATGAGATTATCAATGCACAGGAGAATTACAAACTTTTGACAGAACGATGGGACAGCCCAATTATTTTAACGACAATGGTACAGTTCCTGAATACTTTATTCAGTGGAGGGACTCAAGCTGCTAGGAGAATGCATAATCTTGCTAATTCGGTTATAATATTTGACGAAATCCAAGCAATCCCTATAAAATGCATTAATATATTCAATAGTGCTATTAACTTCCTTTCTGCTATATGCAATTCAACAATTATTCTTTGTACAGCGACTCAACCTCTTTTATCAATTACTAAAATGCCATTAAAGCTAAACCGTGACGCTGATATGGTTCCAAATATGCATGAAAAATTTGCAAAACTTAAACGTGTAAGATTGATTGACAAAACAGCTGATGGATGCTACAGTTCAGCCTCACTTAAAGATTTTATCCTAGACAGGATGGAAAGTGCGGAAAGTTTATTGGCTATTTTTAACACTAAGAATTCTGCAAGAGAGGTTTATAAGGAATTAAAAGAAGCAAATATGTGCTTGCCTAAAGAAAAGCGATATTCGATTTTTCATTTAAGTACAAATATGTGTCCTTTTCATAGGATGAGTGTTATTCAAGATATTGAAAAAAGGTTAGGGCATGAGAGAATAATTTGCATCAGCACTCAACTGATAGAGGCAGGAATCAATATCTCCTTCGGATGCGTTGTAAGGTCTCTTGCCGGGCTTGATAGTATCGCCCAGGCAGCAGGAAGATGTAACAGACATGGAGAAAAGAACTGTAGAGATGTTTATATTGTTAATGTTGAAGGAGAAAACATAAGCAAGTTGACAGATATCAAAGTGGGGCAGGAATGCACAAGAAGGGTTCTCAATGAATTCAAAGAAAATCCAGGAGCATTTGATGATGATTTGCTTTCACAGAAGGCTATGGATATGTATTATAAATACTATTACCATGATAGAAGCAATGATATGGATTATATATTATCCGGTCCAAACAAAGATAAAACGATGTATGATTTACTATCACAAAATGCTGTGGGAACTGATGCGTTCAATGGAAGAAATGGGTATAAACCAAAACTAATGTTAAAACAAGCCTTCAAAACAGCAGGAGATAATTTTGAAGCAATTGGTCAGAACACTACGGGTATAATTGTTCCATACAAAGAAGGCAAAACGCTTATAACTCTTATAAATGGTGAATGCGATTTAAGCGAATTGAAACAGTATTTAAAAAAGGCACAACGGTTTTCTGTAAATTTATTTGATACGGAAAGAAATAAATTGGAGGAGATGGGGGCAATTGCTGAATTAAACGGTGATATAGCCTTTGCTCTTAAGGATGGATTTTACAGTGAAGATATAGGTGTTACTTTTAAAAAGGTGCCTATGGAATTTTATAACTATTAAGGAAGGTGAGATTTTGGAAAGGGAAAACAGTGTTGAGTTTAAAGTTAGTGGGCGATATGCTCTTTTTAGTGATCCCATCAACAGGGTCGGAGGGGAGAAAATTTCATATCAGATACCAACGTATCAGGCGCTTAAAGGCATAATGGAAAGTGTATACTGGAAGCCTACAATAATATGGTTAATCGATGAAGTGAGAGTGATGAATCTCATCAAGACCCAATCTGAAGGGGTGCGGCCCATTGATTATAATGGGGGAAATACCCTGTCCATTTATACATATCTGACAAATGTTGAATATCAGGTAAAGGCTCATTTTGAGTGGAATTATAATCGTCCTAATTTGGAGAAAGACAGAAATGAGAACAAGCATTATTTTATAGCCAAGAGAATGATTGAGCGTGGTGGCAGAAGAGACATTTTTCTTGGGACAAGGGAATGCCAAGGATATGTTGAAACTTGCAAATTCGGGGAGGGCAAGGGAGCATATGATGATTATGGGGAACTTTCCTTTGGATTGATGTTTCATGGATTTGATTATCCGGATGAAACAGGAGAGGATAAGCTTATTGCAAGATTCTGGACGCCGGTAATGAGCAATGGCTATATAAAATTTTTAAGGCCCAATGAATGCACAATAAAGAGGAAAATTGCATCAATAAAGCCCAAAATATTTGATGAAAGCAATTTTAGCGGCCTTGGGGAATTTGGAAAGGGGGAAGAAAAGAATGGGCTGGATGCAGAAACTTTATGATACATATGAGAATTGTAAGAGTGAGATAGGTGCTTTGGGGACTGATGATAGCAGTATGCCTCTTCTTCCTGTTGCCCATTCAACTCAAAATGCGCAGATAGAGATTGCTATTGACGGAAGTGGAAATTTCCGAAGGGCAAGAGCATTGGGAAAAGACGAGGAGGTTACAATTATTCCTGTAACCGAGGATTCAGCTACAAGAAGTAGTGGCATAGCACCACATCCACTCTGTGATAAATTACAATATATTGCAGGGGATTATACAGATTATGTGGTTAAGAAAAAGGGCGAGGAATTCTACAATAAGTATATGGAGCAGCTTGAGGGTTGGTGCAATTCGCCATATTGCAATAGAAAAGTCAATGCAATCTTGTGTTATTTAAAAAAGAAAACGCTCATGAAAGACTTGATAGGGAAGAAGATACTGGTATGTAATAACGATGGTACCCTTTCTAAAAATGTGAAATTAGCAGGGGTTGATCAGAAAGATGCTTTTGTAAGATTCAAGGTAGAGATTCCGGACGATGTGGAATCTGCTGTATGGCTTGACCCAGGGATATATGAAAGCTATATCGATTACTATCTAAGCCTTCAGAAAGATGTGGACCTGTGTTATGTGACAGGGAAAGAGGTTCCCTGTACAGAAAAACATCCTGCAAAGATCAGAAATTCAGGCGATAAGGCAAAACTGATATCTGCAAATGATGCCAGCGGTTTTACATATAAGGGAAGGTTTGCGGATAAAAAACAAGTTGTAAGCATAGGATATGAAACCTCACAAAAGGCTCATAACGCATTGCGCTGGCTTATTGATAGACAGGGGTATAGAAATGAGAGCGAGGCAATAGTTGCCTGGGGTACCAAAAATCAAAAGATACCAGGGATCCTTGAAGATACGCAGGACAGTATATTCGGAAAAGAAGAGATGCCTGAAGTGTCAACAGAGAAAGACTTCGCTGAAAGACTAAACAAGGCCATTGCAGGTTATGGCTGCGATCTGGATACCGGGGCAGAGATCGTAATAATGGGACTTGATGCTGCTACAACAGGGAGATTATCCATTACATATTACCGTGAAATTGATGGTTATGATTTTCTGGACAGGATTAAAAAATGGCATAGAACGTGCAGCTGGAGACACACATATAAATCGATACCTGATGGATTTGACGAAAAGGGAAAGGAAAAGTTTAGGCACATTACTTTTATCGGGGCTCCTTCTCCAAAGGATATCGCTCTGGCAGCCTATGGAGGGAAGGTAAGTGACAAACTAAAAAAGTCAACCGTAGAAAGGCTTTTGCCATGCATTGTTGATAATGCATGGCTACCTTATGATATTGTTAATTCAGCAGTAAACCGCGCTTCGAATCCAGTTTCGATGGAAGGATGGGAATGGGAGAAAGCATTAACAATCTCCTGTGCCCTGGTTAAAAAATATAGATATGATAAATTTAAGGAGGAATGGTCAATGTCTCTTGATGAAAGCCAGATGGACAGAAGCTATCTTTTTGGCAGGCTTTTAGCCGTTGCCCAGCAAATTGAAGAATATGCATTGAATACAGTGGGAGAGAAAAGAGAAACCAATGCAGAAAGGTTAATGCATCAGTTTAAACTTCACCCTTACAAAGCCTGGGGTATTATCACGGATAAGATTAGACCATATATTGCAAGGTTGGGTGTAAAATGTACAAGCCTAACAGAACTGATGACAAGAATCAATTCAATGATACCCTATGAGGAATTTACAAGCCCAAAGCAGTTAGATGACAGCTATATTTTAGGATACTATTGTCAAAGACAGGTTTTCATAGATGAGAAAAATAAAAGGATAGAAGATAATCAGAAAAAGAAATTAGAGAAATCAAATGAAGGGAAGAATTAAAATGAGTAAATTTGAAAACAAAGTTGACTTTGCAGAAATTATCTCTGTCAAAAGGGCAAATCCAAATGGAGATCCACTAAACGGTAACAGACCTAGAGAGAATTATGAAGGCTTTGGCGAAATTTCTGATGTTTGCATCAAGAGGAAAATCCGCAACCGTCTTCAGGATATGGGCCAGGAAATATTTGTACAATCTGATGAGAGAAGGACAGATGGATTCAGAAGCTTAAGGGAAAGAGCGGACGGCTGTGAAGAGCTTAAGAAGGCGGGTAAAGATAGGGAGAAATATGCGGCAGCAGCCTGCAAAAAATGGATCGATGTTAGAAGCTTTGGACAGGTGTTTGCATTTAAAAAAAGTAATGAAGATAACGCTGTTTCAATAGGGATAAGAGGTCCTGTTTCAATCCATTCGGCAGTAAGCGTTTCACCAATTGAAATATCGAGCATGCAAATTACAAAGAGTGTTAATGGTGAAACACAGAAAGATCCTGATAAGAAAAGTCCTGATACAATGGGTATGAAACATAGGGTCGAATTTGGCGTTTATATAATCTATGGCAGTATAAATACTCAGCTGGCGGAGAAGACAGGCTTTAGCCAGGAGGACAGTGAGCTTATTAAAGAGGCTTTAAGGACACTTTTCGAGAATGATTGCTCATCTGCTCGTCCTGATGGAAGCATGGAGGTTTACAAGCTATATTGGTGGAAACATGATGCACCAATGGGCCAATATTCTTCTGCAAAAGTTCATAGGAGCTTGAGAATAGTATCTAATGTTGAGATACCAAAGGGCATAGGCGACTACAATATCTCTGTTGAAGCCTTGAAAGGGCTGACTCCGGAGATATATGATGGAATATAATGAGGAAGAGTTTTTGCTGTTGTCAGGCATACAGCATTTTTCATTTTGCAAACGACAGTGGGCACTGATACATATTGAACAGCAATGGCTGGAAAACTTCCGTACAATTGATGGCGAAATACTTCACGAGAAAACCCATGATGAGCTCATAAAAGAAAAGCGTGGAGATTTAATTGTTTCTAGAGGTATGAAAATTTTTTCACGTACATTAGGTCTGACCGGGACTTGCGATGTCGTCGAGTTACATAGATCTCCGGATGGGGTAAATATATTCGGCAGGGATGGAAGGTATAAGCCTGTTCCTATAGAATATAAGAGAGGAAAACCAAAGAAAAACGAATCTGATGAATTGCAGTTATGTGCACAGGCTATGTGTCTTGAGGAAATGTTATTATGTAAAATTCCTGAGGCCTTTATGTTCTATGAGGAAACAAGACGCAGGCTTAAAGTCATACTTGATGATAGCTTGCGTGAGCATGTAAAGATTATCGTTAAAGAAATGCATGAATTATATGACAGAAGATATACGCCAAAAGTAAAGCCGTCTAAAAGCTGTAAAGCCTGTTCATTGACTGAGGTTTGTATGCCAAGGTTATGCAAAAACCCTTCCGTAAGCAATTACATCAAGAAAAATCTTCTGGAGATTGAAGGTGAAGTGGGGAAATGAGAAAGCTGCTAAATACACTTTATGTGACCTCTCCAGATTCCTATTTATCTCTTGATGGAGAAAATATTGTTATTTTAAAAGATGATACAGAAGCTGCAAGAATTCCGCTGCATAATCTTGAAAGCATAGTTGCCTTTGGTTATACAGGTGCAAGTCCAGCGCTAATGGGTGCTTGCGCAAAAAGAAATATATCATTATGTTTTATGAAACAGAGTGGAAGATTTCTTGCAAGAGTGATAGGTGAGGTGAGGGGCAATGTTACTTTAAGAAAAGTCCAATACAGGCTTTCGGACAGTGCAGAGGAAAGTACTAAAATCGCCAAAAATTTTATTTTAGGAAAGATTTATAATGCACGGTGGGTTATAGAGCGAGCTGCCCGTGATTATACAATACGGCTTGATGCCGATAAGTTAAAAGGTGTTTCCAAAAACCTTGCCAATGCTCTCAAGTCAGTAGAGCAAAGCTATGATTTAGGAGAGCTACGTGGTGTTGAGGGGGAGGCGGCATCACAATATTTCAGTGTATTTGATGACTTAATTCTCCAACAAAAGGAATCCTTTCATTTTTGTAATCGAAATAAACGACCTCCTCTTGACAATGTCAATGCAATGTTATCATTTATATACATGCTTCTGGCTAATGATGTTGCAGCAGCATTGGAAACGGTAGGGCTTGATGCTTATGTGGGATTTTTACATAGGGATAGACCTGGGAGAGTTTCGCTTGCTCTTGACATGATGGAGGAGTTGCGCCCGGTTTATGCAGACAGGTTTGTGATTTCCCTGATAAATAAAAGGGAAATAAATGCATGTGGTTTTTCCCAGAAGGAGGATGGTGCAGTCAGCATGGACGATGATACAAGAAAAACCATTTTAAAGGCCTGGCAAACCAAAAAACAGGAGACGATTACACATCCATTTTTACAGCAGAAGTTGGAATGGGGACTTGTTCCTTACACCCAGGCGATGCTGTTGGCGAGGTTTATTAGAGGAGATTTGGATGAATATCCGCCATTTATGTGGAAGTAGGTGATGAAGTGTTAGTTTTGATAACCTATGATGTCAATACAGAAACACCACTCGGAAGGAAACGTTTACGCCAGGTTGCAAAGCTATGCATGAATTATGGCCAACGTGTACAAAATTCAGTCTTTGAGTGTGTATTGGATGCAGCTCAATGCCGTGAAGTCCAGTATAAACTGGGAAAAGTTATTGACAAGGATAAAGATAGCTTGCGTTTTTATTATTTAGGGAATAATTATAAAGGTAAGGTTCTTCATATAGGTACAAAAAAATCATTTGATGTTGAGGGTACCCTTATAGTTTAGTGCGGATGTATAGCACACATAAAAGGATTAGAGCTTTCGCACCATAAATTTAATAATATCTACCATAATATGGTAGATATATAATAGGAGTGATGCTATTTTAGAATAAAATTCTAAAAAATAACCAAAAGTTCCGTAAGATAGACAAATTTTGAGTTATTTTTGCTGTCGCTCCCTACATGGGAGCGTGGATTGAAATT